>CAZJVO010000038.1:6098-12796 GCA_964549815.1 uncultured Dehalococcoidales bacterium
GGAAACGAATGGAGCCGACAGAGCCATAATAGCAACTAATCCTAAAATAGAAATTATCCTTGTAAATCGCTTCAAATTAATGCCTCACTAAGTAAACTATTATTGATAATTATCAATTCTACTTGATTATAATAAGCCGGAGGGGCTTTGTCAATAGTTTTTACAGGCGAGGCAGAAATTTTTTTTGGTTTGTTTTTTAATCGAGAAATACTGCGACAGGGGACAGTTTGCCTTCCCCTCGCTGCGTGCGGAGAGGGGAATCGAAGGGGTGAGGTTTAAAATAAGCATCCCTCATCCGTCTCGCCGATAAGTCGGGCAGGACACCTTCCCCCAGGGGAAGGCGCATTTTTCCCCGCCCCGGATTCTTCATCCCGATAAATCGGGATTTCGGCAATGACATTTTTATTTGCTATTCCCCTCGACGATTTTAATCTCTTCTTTGAATGAATAATATACGAACTTGTTAAAGGATAATATGTTATATCTTTAAACCCCAGCCCTTACTCCGCCGCCAGCTTGTAATGGATTTTTTCCTGCTCCAGGCGAATAATCAACTCGTTTAATGCCCCTTCGACACAAACAACGAAGGGATTAAGCCCTGTCATGGCGGCTTCAACTGCCGCTTCGACAGCCCCATACCTGTAAAAATCGATGCCCGCTTTGCGTAAAGCGGCATAGGATTCCAGCCCCAGCCCCACCACTATATCGCCGGCAGCCGCATATTTTTTGAGCGCCTTGTAATCGACCTTACGGGAACCACCCCATGAAATATCGGGGATTTTCAATATCGTAACGTTGCCTGTTTTCAACGGAACGATGCCCTTTACCCCTGAAATGCCGACATCCTCCCCAGCCATGGCAGGAGAAACGGTATAACCGGTTGCGCCGTTATCGACCTTTGGCGAGGCATAAAGCAATCCATCCTTCATTACGAGTGACACCTGCTGATTCTGGCTCAAATCCTCTTCCGCCAGAGCCGCACAGATGGAGATATTGTTAACCGCCCTCTGGATGAAGGTATTATAGCTATTCAATTCCTTGAGCGACTTGATTACCCAGTTTACGCCTTCGTTGGTTAGTCGATAGCTGGAACGCCCCAGCGCAATCAGCATCCCCTCGTTGATAAGCTGGGCTATGTAATCGGAGACCGCCTGTGGAGTGATATCCAGTTCCCTGGCGATTTCGCGCTGCTGGATATCAGGCCCTTTGTCGGCAATTTCGACCAGAATCTGGAACCGGGTGGTTTGATTTTTATTGCGCAGCACTTCTATCATAATTCACCACATTTTACCATAATTTTATCAGATATCGAGTATCCTTTGTGCATACCATGCGTTTTTATTATAACGGTTCTTTTACAAAAGACAATGGGATGTGCTCTCCTTCCCCTCGCTGCATGCGGAGAGGGGAAATAGAAGGGCTGAGGTTTGAACAAAGCTGTCATTGCGGTTCCCGATAAAGCGGGATTTTGTTCTCGCTTGTCGGGACTCAACATCCGGGGTGGGGTAATTAAATGGCTTTGTAGTGATTGCTTCGTCCCGACTTGTCGGGACTCGCAATGACAATTTGATGTATTTGTCATGCTGAATCTCGACAGGTCTGGACGAATTATCAGGGAATGAGGGGTTAAATAATATTGCCATTGCGGTTCACGTCAGGATTAATCCTCATCCGTCCCGCCGATAAATCGGGTGGGGCACCTTCCCCCAGGGGAAGGCGTATATGCCCCTGAAAGATGTGGAGCGATGATGAATCTTTCCCTTGAAGGGAGTGACCATAACAGTGCCGAAGAAACTGCATTTCAGGAAACAATCAAAAAATAATAATCTGAAAGTGGACATTTAAATACCTGTAGTTTAGAATGGACGGATAATGAACCGGAAGAATTTCAAAATCAAGCCCATATACTGGGGCATTCTGATATTTATTATAGCTCAGGCAATTACATTCGGCGTTGTTATACGTGAGGACGCTTATTTCGAGGAGCATGAAATAGTGATTCCCACCCAGCCGGACGAAATAATACTGTGGCCGACAACCACTACCTCTACAACTACCGGAACCACCACCAACACAACTACTGAGATCATAACCACTACTATTTCCAATTCGGTCATCACCACAACCGCCACGCAGACACAGGTTACGGAAGTGGTAACGGAAATAAGGTGGGAAACCCCGATATTCTCATCGCTGGGTGCAATCCTGATTTACTTTTTCGGGGCTGTAATTGTCCTGGGAATAATATTATTTACGATTCCGCTCTCTGCCTTGAAGCTGTTATTCAGGGCGCTGTTCGCTTTTCTGTTCTCATGGGGGGTTTTTATCGTCTGCGTCTTCTGGGTGCCGTTGATACCCTCTATTGTTATTGCGCTGGCCATCGGCATTCTGTGGTTCTTCATGCCCCGGATATGGCTACACAATATAGTTATGATTCTAACCATGGCCAGTCTGGGAGCAGTCTTCGGGCGTCTTGTATCGCCATGGACGGCGATGATACTGCTTCTGGTAATCGCTGTCTACGACTTCCTTGCTGTCCGCTTCGGGTTTATGACATGGATGGCAAAGAGAATGGAATCATCGGATAGCCTGCCGGCTTTCGTGCTGCCATCGAATATCAGTGAATTGAGCGGAAGCCTGAAAAGCCCGGATACTAAAAATACGGTTCCCCGTACCGCAGAAAACGACCACGAACGTTTCACCCATTCGATACTGGGTGGCGGTGACATAGGGTTTCCGCTTTTACTGACCTCAGCTGTCTATTTTGCCCTGGGGCTGGGTTCTGCCGTGCTGGTTGCCATTTTTTCCCTTGCCGGGCTTATCGCCGCCTATTTGATACAATCATATATTCTGAAAGGCAAGCCGATGCCCGCACTGCCCCCCATTGCAGCTTTATCACTGGTGGGGCTTCTACTGGTAATCTGAGATACAGCCAAATCCCGATTGAGAAACCATTGCAGATTAAGGGGTTAAATGTTATATCCCTCTTCTTTACTTATCCTTAACTTGGTAGATTGTATAATTGGAACAAATATCGGTAAAGATGGGGTGAATTAACTGCTATGAGAATACTGATAGTCGAAGATGAAAAAGAGCTGGCCGATGCAATAGCCAGAGGGTTGAATAAGCAGGGCTACGCCAGCGATACTGCTTACGATGGAGAAGAAGCCCTGTACAAAGCAGAATTGAACAGCTATGACCTGATAATCCTGGACCTCATGCTGCCCAAAGTCGATGGCATAGAGGTCTGCAGAAGATTGCGAGCCTCGGATTCGCCTGTCGGCATACTGATGCTGACCGCCCGTTCGGGGCCTGAAGACCGCACCAGAGGGCTGGAGATAGGGGCGGATGATTATCTGGTAAAGCCCTTCCACTTCCCTGAATTGCTGGCTAGAGTGCGCGCCATTCTCAGGCGCAAGGGCGGGCAGAGAAACGCCATCCTCAGAAACGGGGATTTTGTAATCGACCCGAATACCATCAAGGGGTATAATAAAGATAAGGAAACTGTTTTTACGGTTAAGGAGTTTGCCATCCTGGAGTACCTGATGCAAAACAGCGGCAGAATCGTCAGCCAGGAGGAACTCCTGGAGCATATCTGGGATGAAGAATCGAACCTGTTCACACAGGCTATCAAGGTGCACATCAGCAATATTCGGAAGAAAATGAGCGATATCGGCGCTGGGGATTTGATAAAGACTGTAAAAGGAAGAGGATATATGATATGAAAGTGAAAGCCCCGGTTTTTATGAAAACCATTGGCTTTAAACTCACTCTCTGGTATGTTCTTTTTTTCTTTCTTATCGGCGCACTGCTTATAGTCGGGTTTAACCTGACGATGGAAATAGCACAGAGCAATATACCGCCGCGCTTTACGGACGATCCGCGGCCTCCGGTGGAAATAGCACAGAATGTTGGGGAGAGCTATGGGGATTACCTGATTATGTACTCGTGGATAAGCTTCGGAGTTTTGCTTTTGCTCTGCGCCATCGGCGGCTATCTCCTTTCAAAAAGGATGCTCAAACCAATAGATAATGTTGCGGCGCTGGCGACACGCATATCCACCAGCAACTTAAAAGAGCGCATCAACTATCAGGGGCCCGATGATGAAATGAAGCGGCTGGCAGACACCTTCGACAATATGTTGAACAGGCTGGAAGAAGCCTTCAATTCTCAGAACCAGTTTATCCAGGATGCCTCACACGAATTAAAAACGCCCATTGCCGTTGCCAGGACGAATATAGAAGTGATTGAGATGGATGAAAATCCACCCCCTGAAGATTATCGAAAGCTGGTCGAGGTTCTCAAAATGAATACTGAGCGTATGAATCAGTTAAGCGAGAAGTTATTGTTATTATCCAAAAATCAGCAGCAGATTGCCGAGTACTCGATAATAAATGTGAACTCCCTCATCGGCGATATCCTGAAAGAAATCGATGCTTATGCCCGGAATAAAAATATAGAACTGGTTTTCGATGCGCCAGCGGAAGAATTGCTGATTGAAGGTGATTATTTTGCCATCAAGCAGGCTTTTACCAATCTTATCGACAATGCCATTAAATACAATCGACCGGGTGGATGCGTGCGTATATCCACCCATAAAGACGGGCAAAATGTCGTTATTACGGTCGAGGACAATGGCATCGGAATTTCCGAAGAAGACCAGAAACATATATTCGACCGCTTCTTCCGCGTGGACAAATCCAGGTCTCGCGCACAGGGTGGGACAGGGCTTGGGCTGGCAATCGTTAAAGAGATAATAGAATCCCATAAAGGAACGGTCAGCGTTAAAAGTGAGCCTGGTGCAGGCAGCGTTTTTACGATAACCCTGCCGCTTTATAGCGTTGATTGCAATTAAAAAGGATTTTTTATATTTTTTATATATGTATAGATTCTTTACACAGGCTTTATCATGGATGTGGTATTGTATTTACGAAGCCTGTAAGTGACTAAAATGAAGAGAGGAGGCTTTAATAAAAAATGAATAATTCTGTCATTAAATGGGTGTTTCTGCCGCTAACCATTATCCTTATTGTGATTACCGTAATAAGCGTATCAATGCTTTCCACTCAGGCCGCACAAATAAGTTCTCTCGAGGAGCAGGTTAGCTCCCTGCAAAGCGAAATTACTAAAATATCTTCACTGGAAAGCAGTGTGGCTTCCCTGGAGGCTGCTGTACAGAATTTGGGTGGGCAAACATCACCCGATGTATCGCTTGTAAGTATTGCCGATGTCGTTGCCGAGGTCAGGGCGGGGGTGGTAGCCATAAACACGACCTATACTTATACCTATGGCTGGGGCAGATATACCTATGAATATAAAACTGAAGGAGCCGGTTCGGGCTGGATAATGGATGAAAACGGCATTATAGTTACCAATTATCATGTTGTTGAGGGTGCTGATGAAATTACAGTCACTCTCGATAGCGGAGATATCTACGAAGTAGACCCGGCTGCCGTCTATTACAACGAAGCTGCCGATATAGCGATTTTCAAAATCGATGCCGATAATCTAACGACGCTGCAAATTGGTGACTCATCTAAACTGGTGGTGGGTGAGTGGGTGGTAGCCATGGGGAATTCTCTCAATCTCGGAGTCAGCGCCAAAGAGGGCATCGTAAGCCAGCTGAATGTATCCCTGGTAGTTGAGAAACAAGCCATGAGCGGTTTGATAGAGACCAGCGCTGCTATCAATTCCGGTAACAGCGGTGGCGTGCTGGTCAACATGAACGGTGAAGTAATAGGAATTACTAACGCCAAGGTATCCGATGTGGGGGTGGAAGGCATGGGCTATGCCATTAACATCAATGATGCAATGACTGTTATAGAAGAATTATTAACAAAAATGGCAGCTGCTTAACATATACGGGAATACTGAAAGGAGGAGGTGATGCTAATCCGGGGCTATCGATAAAATCGATGCCAGTAGCAAAGGTTTTTACTGCTGCCCTGGCTTATTAAAAAATTACTATTTGCAAGGTACACTATATGACACCAGAGCTGAAAGCTAGCGTAAAACAAAGAGGGGGCATCGCCCCCTCTTTGTTTATAAGTCCCGAAGGGCAGAAAACCATTGGGGTTACCCGTGGTTGAATGAATAACCGCCCGAAGTGTTATACATATAAAGTTCTCGAGTATTAATAGTGCTTTCGTCTATTAGCATCAGTGTTTGTAATCAATGAAAGCCTGAGGGCGGCAAACGAAGCTTGAGTTATAAAGTGCCACGGGCTTGCCCGTGGGTATCTACAGGCTGTAATTCGGGGAAAAATCAATTTGACAGGAGCAATCCTGCAAATTATAATCCAGGTATAATTTATCAAGGGAGGAGGCCAATGAACGCAAGAGCTTATATATTGATAGAAACGGCAGTGGGCAAGACCAAGTCTGTAGTAACCTCTCTTAAAAAAATAGGGGGGATAAAATCGGTGGATACAGTTACCGGCCCTTATGATGTAATTGCCATCGTAGAGGCAGCTAATTTAAATGATGTTGGGGATATAATCACCAGCAAAATACATACCGTCGAAGGTATATCCCGCACGGTAACATGCCTGGTAGTCTAATCAGGATGCTACATTTTTTCGGGCGCCGACATTCCCATAAGGCTGAGTGTTTTGGCCAGCACAGTTCTGGCTGAAGCAATCAGCTTGAGTCGAGCTCTGGTAATTTCCTTGTTATCGGATACCACCCGGCATTGTTTAT
>CAZJVO010000039.1:0-12634 GCA_964549815.1 uncultured Dehalococcoidales bacterium
TATCGGCATCCTTAATGGTTCCGATACGTGCGGTGACGATTAAGCTGGTGGTATTCGCGGTTTCTTTCTTTAAGGCGGAACGGAGTTTTTGCTCCGTCTTATAATCGAGAGCTGAAAATGAATCGTCGAAGATATATATCTCTGGCTTTTTGTTAATTGCTCTTGCGATGGCAATCCTCTGTTTTTGCCCTCCCGATACATTTATGCCGCCCTGTGAAATAGGGGCATCGTATTGCCCATCCATTTTCTCCACGAATTCGGCTGCCTGAGCAATATCCAGTGCATTTTTAATATCATCCTCTGACGGCTGTCCCTTCCCGTTATCACCGTAGGCGACGTTGGATTTAACGGTGCCGCTGAACAGCACCGCTCTCTGTGGTACATATCCCAGTTTGTTGTGCAGTTCTTTCAGCTTGTAGTCCTTCACGTTTATCCCATCTATAAGTACTTCACCCTCGGTGGCATCGTAAAATCTGGGAACGAGATTAATCAATGTGCTTTTACCACTGCCTGTCGAGCCGATGAAAGCCACTGTTTCCCCTCTGTGCGCTTTGAAGCTGACATCTTTGAGCACATATTCTGCTGCCCCGGGGTATTTAAAACCCACATTGCGAAACTCAACTTCACCGCTTAGCTCAGGAGGTGAAGCCGAAACCCTGCCATCGGTAATAGAAGGTTTGGTGTCGATTACTTCAATAACACGCCTGGCAGAAACCGATGCCCTTGGTAGCATAATGAAAATCATAGACATCATCATAAAGGCCATCACTACCTGCATGGCATAAGCGGAGAAAACAATCATGTTGCTGAATATAACCAGCTTGTCCATCATTCCGGCACTGGCGATGAGATAAGCCCCTATCCAGTATACTGAAAGGTTCAGGCCATTCATTATCAGGCTCATTACCGGCATCATCATAGCCATCAGGCGGGTGGTAAAAAGATAGGTATTGGTCAACTCGAGGTTGGCTTTGTTGAATTTCGCTTCCTCATAGTCCTCGGCATTATAAGCGCGGACGACGCGCAGGCCGGTTAAATTTTCCCTGGTTACCCTGTTAAGATTGTCTGTCAGAGACTGTATTTTCTTGAACTTCGGCAGGGCTACAATCACAATTATTGATATCATAATCAACAGAATACCGACGGCAACCGCTGTTGCTGTCGTCCATTGCCAGCTCTTTCCGGCGATCTTGATAATCGCCCAGACGGCAAGTATGGGGGCTTTGATTACAATCTGCAAGCCCATAGCCACCAGCAATTGTATCTGAGTGATATCGTTTGTGGAACGCGTAATGAGGCTGGCTGTCGAGAACTTATTGATTTCTTCCATTGAGAACGATTCCACCTGCTCGAATTCCATTGAGCGCAATCTTCTAGAAAGGGTAGCTGCCACACGTGAAGCGAAAAATCCTACTATTATCGAGCTTATCAGGCTTCCCAGAGCGCATAATAACATGTAGCTGCCCATATGCCAGATTTCACCGACTGTGCTGCCGGGTGTTTGCACCAGCATTGTGATTTCTGACATATAATCAGGTATTTTCAGGTCCAGATATACCTGAGAAGTAATAAAAACGATGCTGATTAAAATCAGCATCCATTCTTTCAGTTTCAAATATTTTAAAACTTTTAGCATAAATAATTTTTCCCTTTAAAAATAATTCCGATTCTTCGCGCCATCGAGTAATTGCTGCCCTTGTTTTGTGCCAGAGGTTTTGAGAAAGCACCGATTCCGACGATCGAGGAAAAGGAACGCCGATTTCCCCCATAAAAATATGTTTACCGATTAACCTGGCTGCATATTTATCAGTGCCAATGATCAGTTTGATATAGAGGGTATCCTTGTGGATTAAAGTTCAGTTCTGGCAGCAATTAATATGCTCTCTGGATGATTCCAGGCAGGCATTACGATAAATTTCCTGGCATCTCGCCTTTACTGCTGCTCCTTTTCCTCAAGTTTTATCATTTCCTCAAGCTGGGAAACTGCCCCCTTGGCCTGGCTCAAGAAGGCTGTCATTGACTCTGCTCTGGTAAATACGAGGTCTTCTCCTGCGGGGCCGCTGAATACAAGCAGCTTGGTGCCGTGCCCGATTTCCAGGTCGCGTCGCGCTTCAGCCGGAATTACCACCTGTCCTCTTTCTCCTACCGTAGTAGAACCGTAGAACTTATGTTTCTTATCATTCATTATATAATCCTTCATAACGGCAAATAGTAGATATTTGTATGATGTGTAATATATATCATACTTATCATATTTTTACAACTATTACTATAAGCTCGCGTTTTGCCCTTTTAGTGCAATATTAATGGCCAAATAGTCCTTATATCAGCTTCTATATATATTTATACTGATAATACAGCATATAAGAGGGATATCCAGATTATCATAGTCGAAAGTCCCTGTAGTAAAGTGGTGCAGGTGATAATGCAGGATATAGAACGCAATGTTATCGACTGATATTAAGTCATCTCCGAATCACATAATCAGATGTCTGTTTAATCTGGTTAAAGATAAATATTTCTGGATTATCTTCACTCTGATTATTATTCTCGGTCTACTTGTTTATGCACCTTATTTTTTTGTCGATAGTTCCGTTCTGGCTGCATTATATAACATTGCCTTTTACAGGACAGTCTTCCTGATAGCTATTGCTATGTCTGCCTGGAGGTATGGGACCAAAGCAGGGTTGATAATATGTCTGTCGCTAACACCTGTAATTTTATCCCCGTATCTAACCGGATTCCAGACAGAAACCTCTCTGTTCCTGGAAGCGGGAGTGGTGATTCTCGGTGTTATTATCAGCATATTGATTGGAAAGCATGTCAAAGTACAGGCGTTGCTGGATGAGAATACCAGAAAATTAAAGATACAAACCATTGCTTTAAGCCAGGAGATAAAGGAACGGGAGAGGGCAGAAGAGGAAGTAAGGAAAAGTGAAAAACGATACCGTTTGCTGGCAGAAAACGCTACCGATGTTATCTGGACGGTGGATATAAAAGACCTGGAAAAATTAACCTATGTCAGCCCTTCTGTTTATAAACTGCTCGGCTATACGGTTGAAGAGGCGTTCTCAAAAAACATACAGGATTTATTTACCCCGCTTTCATATGAGATTACAATAGACACCTTTCAACAGGAACTGGGGCTGCTCTCCTCTGATATTAAAAATCTTACCGGAATTTTACCTCTTGAGCTTGAGATGAAACACAGAAATGGCGCTGTCGTGCCGGTGGAAATAAATTGCAGTATATTACGTGAAGATGATGGGGAGGCAGGTGGAATACTGGTTATCACCAGAGATATCAGCGAGCGCAAACAGGTGGAGGAAAAACTGAGACTTGCTGCTGAAGAATGGTGTGCTACCTTTGACTCCATTACAAGTATGGTTTCCATTCACGATAAAAATCATCGGATAGTCAGAGTCAACAGGGCCTTTGCCGAAACTTTTAAAAAGAAACCCGAAGAACTGATAGGGAAGTATTGCTATGATATATTTCATCATACGGATGGGCCTGTTTTGGAGTGCCCACATCAATCCTCTATGAAGACTGGCAAATCCGGCAGTCTGGAAATATATATGCCGGAACTCGAGATGTATCTTAACATTACAACCTCCCCTATGTATGGTAAAGATGGGGAGGTAACGGGGTCTGTTCATATAGCCAGCGATATCACCGAACGGAAGCAGATGGAACAGAAGCTGATTTTATCTGACCGACTGGCTTCAATCGGGGAACTGGTGTCGGGGGTGGCGCATGAGCTTAATAATCCGCTTACCAGCATCATAGGTTTTTCACAGCTAATAATTGATGGGAAGGCAGAAACCAATCTTGAGGAAGACCTGAATATCGTATACAGTGAGGCTCAGCGTGCTGCTGGCATCGTTAAGAATTTGCTTACCTTTGCCAGAAAGCATGCACCTGTTAAACAGCCGGGGCAGATAAACAATGTTATCAATGAAGTTTTGAAAATCCGCTCGTACGAACAAAAGGTAAACAATATTACCGTAAGGACAGAATTTGCCGATGACCTGCCGGAAATCATGGTGGATTATTTCCAGATGCAGCAGGTGTTCATGAATATTATAGTGAATGCAGAAAGCGCTATGCTGAGCGCTCACAACAAGGGCACTCTTACCATAACGACAAAGAGGTTAGATGATATTGTGAGAATATCAATAACCGATAATGGTCCCGGAATTGCCAGGAAGGACATAAACCGAATTTTTACTCCCTTTTTCACCACTAAGGAGGTTGGCAAGGGAACAGGGCTTGGCCTCAGCATATGCCATGGGATAGTAAAGGAGCATGGCGGGAATATATTTGCTGAGAGTGAACTCGGCAAGGGTACCACTTTTACAATTGAATTACCGGTGGTGCCTGTCAGCGAGGCACTGCAGGTATCTTAAGGTATAGTAGCCTGCGGTTGTACATCATCTGCCGCTTTTACAGCGTTCCCCGCTTTGTCATCACCGATGCAATTGCACTATGAAAGGCAGGCAATTTAAAGAACTGTCTTACAGTGGTATATTACCATGCTTTCTGGGCGGCATGTATTGGGATTTATTCTGGAGCATTTCCAGCGCTCTTATTATTTTCAGACGCGTTTCGGAAGGGTCTATGACATCATCTATATATCCACGGCTGGCGGCAACGTAAGGGTTGTAGAATTTTTCCCGGTATTCATTTATAAGTTTTTGTCTGGTCTCCTCAGGATTGGCAGACGCGGCAATTTCCTTTCTGGATATTATATTGACTGCTCCCTCGGCTCCCATCACGGCGATTTCTGCTGAGGGCCAGGCGAAATTGATATCGCCGCCAAGGTGTTTCGAGCCCATTACGATATAGGCTCCGCCATAGGCTTTACGGGTAATAATGGTAACCTTGGGGACTGTAGCCTCGGCATAGGCATATATGAGTTTGGCACCATGGCGAATAATCCCGCCGTATTCCTGTGCCGACCCCGGCATAAATCCGGGAACATCCACAAGGCTGACAGCCGGTATATTAAACGCATCGCAGAAGCGAACGAATCGTGCTGCTTTATCTGAGGCATCGATGTCTATTACCCCCGCCATATAGCCTGGCTGCTGTGCAATTATGCCGGCCGATTTTCCATCGAATCTGGCAAAACCCACAATTATATTGGGGGCAAACTGCTGGTGAACCTCCAAAAATTCCGAAGAATCCACGATACTCAGGATTAATTTCTTCATGTCGTAGGCTTTCTGGGGGTCGTCGGGGATCAAATCCCTCAAGCTTTCGTCAGTTCGTCCGGGATTATCCGAAGATTTATATACAGCAGGCTTTTCCTCCCAGTTCTGGGGTAAAAAGCTTAACAGATAGCGTACCCTGTTGAAACAATCCTGCTCGCTGTCATCGATAAAATGGGCAACTCCGCTTTTACGGGCATGTACTTCCGCTCCCCCCAGCTCCTGATGGGTCAAATTTTCATGTGTGACGGCTTTAATTACATCGGGGCCGGTGATATACATCTGACTGATGCCCTTTACCGTAAATGTAAAATCGGTAATTGCCGGGCAGTAAACGGCACCGCCGGCAGAGGGTCCCACCACAATCGATAGTTGAGGAACTACCCCTGAGCAGAGGGTATTGTAATATAGCATTTTGCCTACGCCGCACAGGCTATCCACTCCTTCCTGAATGCGGGCTCCGCCAGAATCAAAGATAGCAATTACCGGTGCTTTATTTTGCAGTGCAAGTTCCATAATCTGGCAGACTTTGCGACCAACCGCTTCGGATATCGAACCACCCAGAACGGTAAAATCCTGGGAATATATGAAAACCGGCCTGCCATTTATTTTGCCGCTTCCAGTGATAACCGCATCTCCCAGATGCGGCTCTTCTTCTGAACCCGGCTCCTTATACAGCGGGGTAATAAACTCACCCAGTTCATCGAAGCTATCGGCATCCAGAAGCAGGTCGATTCTCTGGCGAGCGGTTAGCTTTCCTTTTTGCTGCTGCTGTTTAACACGTTCAATGCCGCCGCATTCCTGGGCTGATTTTTTCAGTGTATTCAGTTTTTCAATTTTATCCCTGTTCGACAATTCAATACTCCTGTTAAGACCGAGTCATGGTATATTAAATCAGTAAATGCCTGGGGCAGGCTAAATAACAGGGGGGCAATTTTCAACCTCCTCTATTAAAGCTACTCCTATGGCATGAGGGCCGACATGTGCGCCCACTACAGGACTGAACATGGACTGATGTATTTTCTTTTCTGGGAAAGCATCGGCCAGCCGCCGCATGAATATTTCAGCTTCATCGGGGACAGCAGAATGCTCCACTGCCAGTATCCTGACATTTTTGAATCCTGTGGCGAAATCATACAGCCAATCGAGGGCTTTTTTACGGCTGCGTGTTCGAGCCACCCCTTCAACCAACCCATCAATAACGCCGACGATGGGGTTTATTTTCAATATCGAACCCATAAATGCCTGAGCGGAACCAATACGCCCTCCCCGGTGCAAATACTCGAGCGTATCAAAGCAAACACGGACATGGACTTTCGGCATATATTTCTTTATCATTGCCACCAGCTGGTCAAGATTGGCTCCCCGCCGGGCTTCCTCGGCTGCCATGATAACTAAAAGCCCCAAGCCGCCTATGACAGTATTGGTATCGATTACCTCTATGCGGCAATCCTTTCGTTTTCTCAGTTCCAAAGCCTTGATGGCCGATTCGTAGGTGGTGCTTAGCTTCCCTGAGAGTGTTAAAACCAGCACCTCGTCGCTTTCTTCTGCTGCCTTATCGTATGCCTGGACATATACTCCGGTAGGCAGGCCGCTGGTGGTTGGAAAGACACTGCTTTTTTGAAGCTTATCGAAGAATTCGGCAGGAGTAATATCAACCTGTTCTACATAGGACTCCTTCCCGAATGTAACCGTTAATGGCAGCATGGTGACTCCCAGTTCACGAGCCATTTCCATCGTAAGGTCGGAAGTGCTATCGGTTATTATTTTGACCATAGTGCACCTCCATCCACCAGGGTTTTCTGAGTTAGAATCATATATTGCCTCCTGAGCCAGTATTTTAGTTAGTCCGAATTACCCTGAGTGTTTGATTTTTTAACTATATACCATACAGATAGATTATTAGCCACAATTGTACCATCCTGACGGGACAGAGTAGCTTCGGTTTCAACAAACCGTGAAGTCATTTTGGTAACCTGAGCCGAGATCTGTAGTGGCTCATTGACAGGAGCTGGATTGGTAAATCTAACCTCACTTTTGGCGGTAACACAGTCCAACCCGGCGTATAAAATAGCATAACCTCCCGCCTCATCAAGTAAAGCATACAGGATGCCGCCATGAGTTATTCCCGACCATCCCTCATGAAATTTGTCCGGAGTAAATTGTCCTCTGGCTACCCCGGCATCGTTAATAAACTGCAATTTCAGCCCTATGGGGTTGTTACTGCCGCAGCCATAGCAAAGATTGTCGTTTTTATCATTAACTTGCGGTTTTGGAATCTGCACCCCTTTTCACCTCCTTGAATATCAGCACATTTACTGCCTGGCTATTTACCAGCTTATGAACCAGGATTAATAATTCATCAGATTGCCACACCCCCATCTATGTTGATTACCTGCCCGGTAATATAATCGGCACGGCTGCTGGACAGGAACGCTACCACCTCTGCAACATCTTCGGGAGTTCCGAAACGTTGCAGGGCAATGCGAGATAATATCGATTCCTTTAATTCGGGGGGTAACTGGTCTGTCATTTCGGTGGTTATAAAACCGGGGGCAATGGCATTGACGGTTATATTGCGGGAACCCAGTTCGCGAGCCAGGCTCTTTGTAAAAGCAATAAGCCCCCCCTTGGATGCGGCATAATTGCATTGTCCGGCGTTTCCTACCAGTCCGGCTATAGAAGCGACGTTGATAATTCTTCCCCATCCCTGGTTCACCATAGTTCGTAAAGCGAACCTGGTGCAGAGAAATGCCCCGCGCAAATTGGTATCGATTACATTGTCCCATGCTTCTTCTGACATCCTGAGCAATAGACTATCCATGGTGATGCCGGCGTTGTTTACCAGAATGTCGATTTTGCTCCATTCATCGGTGATTTGCCTCAACATGGTTTTTACTGAATTGCTATCCCGTACATCGGCCTGGACTATTATAGCTTCGCCCCCGCACTCTACAATAGATGACATCACTTTGCGGGCGTCATCTTGCCGGGACAGGTAGTTAATGGCAACTTTTGACCCCATGCCGGCTAATTTCAAGGCGACGTCTCTCCCCAGCCCGCGAGAGGCACCAGTAACCAGCGATACTTTCCCTGATAATTCCAGAGCATTCATTTTACTACTCCTTAAAGCGTTTTAAAACCAGGCAGCAATTTTGTCCGCCCATGCCGAAGGAGTTGGATAGGCAGGTATCAACCTTAGCTTGCCTAGCCACGTTGGGTACATAATCCAGGTCGCACTCCGGGTCGGGGGTTTCATAATTAATCGTCGGTGGAATAATCCCGGAATTGATGGTGAGTACTGTGGCTATAGCCTCGATAGCGCCGGCTGCAGCTATGATATGGCCTATCATAGACTTATTTGAGCTGATGGGAATTTTGTATGCACGGCTGCCGAAGACTATTTTAATAGCCTTTGTTTCAGTGGCATCATTGAGCTTTGTGCTGGTGCCGTGGGCATTGATATAGTCGACTTCCTCGGGTGAGGTATTGGCATACATCAATGCGTTGCGCATAGCCATCGCCTGAGTTTCAGGGTTGGGTGCAGTTTCGTTGTAAGCGTCGAAGGAGCGGGCTGCTCCACACAGCTCTGCCAGTATCGGTGCCCCCCTCTGCATGGCGTGTTCATAACTTTCCAGAACCACTATTCCGGAGCCTTCTCCATATACAAAGCCGCTGCGATTAAGGTCAAAGGGGCGGGAAGCTCTGGCTGGATTTGTCTCCCTGCTGAGAGCACCGATGCAACTGAGCCCCGCCATGGGCAGTTCGGTTATCGCCGCTTCAGTCCCGCCGGCAATCATAACATCGGCATGCCCCAGCTGGATGTGGTCGAAAGCAGTAGCCAGTGCCTCGGAGCCACTGGCGCAGGCAGAATTCACACTGGTGTTTGGCCCCTTAGCCCCGAACATCAGGCCCACCTGGGCGGCTGCCATATGCGGCCCTATTTTGCTAATTAAGAGAGGGCTTACCCTTTTGGGCCCGCGGTTTTTAAGGACTTCAAGCTCACGGGCAATGCTCTCGATATCAACACAGGAAGCTATGGTAACTCCTGTGCGCTCCATGGGCTCTCTGGAGAAATCCAGACCGGCTGATTCGACTGCCATTCTGGACGCTGCAATAGCGAACTGGGTAAACCTGGCAGTGCGGTCAGCCAATTTCAGATCCATATAGTTGGCGGGGTCAAAGCCCTTTACTTCGGCTGCCACCTTCACTGGAAAGTCGGTGGTATCGAATCTGGTGAGAGGGCCGATGCCTGACCTGCCCTCAATCAGTCCCTGCCATAATTCGTCAACGGTCAGTCCCAGTGGGGTAATAGCTCCCAGTCCGGTAATCACTACTCTTGATTTAGACACTTTTATCTCCTTTATCTGGAGTCTGATTGCCGTAAGCTGGTAAACTCAGGGATATTCCTCCGTCAATAACAATAACCTGTCCCCGTATCATATCCGCTGCCTCTGTACACAGGAAGGAAACCACATTGGCTATGTCTTCCGGCTGTACCATTCTTCCAGCCGGGGTATTCATAATCATGGGGCGGGGTAAGGAGGGGTCGGACGTATACAATTTCAGTGCCTCTGTTTCTACTGCTGCTGCCGAAATCGCATTGACTCTTATCCCTCTGGGTGCAAGCTCGATTGCCAGATATCGTGTAAGGGATTCAAGCGCTCCCTTTGAAACACCTACCGCTACATAAGTCGGCAAAACCAGTCTGGCGCCAAGACTGGAGATATTAACGATAGTCCCCCCGTTTTTCATCAGCCTGGCCGCTCGCTGGGCACAGAGCAGGGCAGCTCTGGCATTAATATTCATCGTCCAGTCCCATTCGTTAGGCTCCAGTTCCATTGCCGAACGGGCTGCTCCGGAGGCGGCATTATTGATTAAAATATCCAGTCGGCCGAACTTTTCCTCGATTTCGGTAAATATACCGTCGATCTTCTCGGGTTCGGCAAGATTGGCTTTAATAATATGAGCGCTGGCGCCCATATTACGGGCTGCCTCTGCTGTGCTTTCGGCTGCCTCACGCTTGCGGAAGAAGTTGATAACCACATCAGCTCCTTCAGATGCCAGCTTGAGTGTTATAGCCCTCCCGATGCCCCTTGACCCGCCTGTTATCAGGGCTACCTTATTTTTCAGTGACATATTTATTTACCGGTTTCCTTTGCTGTCTTTTCTGCTAATTTATTCTCAACATAGGATACAAATCCTGCAGTATCCTTAACATCTTGCAGCTCTTCATCACTCAGCTCGATATCATAAGTATCTTCCACTGCTGCCAGTATCTGCACTATATCCAGAGAGTCAGCCCCCAGGTCCTTAAAAGTGGTGTTTGGAGCAAATACGATATCCGTTTTGCGCAGAATCTTTTCGGCAATCTTTTTAACTGTTTCTTCAACCGAATCATTAATAGACATTTTTAGACTCCTTCATTTAAGAATTTGGTATATTTATTCTGCTTCTTACGGCAGCTAACTCCGACTTCAGTGTGCCCACCATATCCATTTCTACCGTCTGTTTGGCTGTACCGATAGTCCTGGCTACTTCAGGAGCCTTGCTGCGGCCGTGCGCCTTGCAAACTACACCGTCCACACCCAGCAGCGGGCCACCGCCTGTAGTGTCTGCCGAGATAGTAGCGCGTTTGAGTGCGGCAATAATCTCCGCAACATCAGTACCTGGTAGCCTACCCTGGAGCTCTTTCTCCAGCCAGTCGGCGATTACACCGCCCAGGCCTTCGCAGAATTTAATAACCACATTGCCAACGAAGCCATCGCAGATGATGACATTTGCCTTGCCACAGGCTACGTCGTTGCCCTCTAAATTGCCGATAAAATTCAAGCTGGACATTTTAAAGAGCTTATAAGCTTCTTTGACTACCTCGTTACCCTTGCCCTCTTCACGGCCGTTGCTGAGCAGCGCTATAGTGGGGTCGGGGATATTCAGGTACTTCCGGGCATAGACCATGCCGATAGCTCCGAAGTCCAGAAGCTGGTCGGGTCGGCAATCGACATTGCCGCCCAGGTCAATCATAATCGTCTTCGGAGCAAAACCCAGGAATTGTCCTCCGATGACGGGGCGGGATAGCCCCTCCATAAGCCCCAATACCTGCACGGCAGATGCAAACACCCCTCCGGTTGGTCCGACGCCGATTGCCGCTGCCGCTCTGCCTTCCTTTACCATTCTGATAGCTACCATAATTGAAGTATTTCGTTTCTTCCGCATGGCATAGGCAGGGGGTTCGCCTTCAACCAGGTATTCATCGGTATGCTCAATCTCAATGTCCATGCCTGAAGTATCATATTTATTCAGTTCTGCCTGAATGCGTTCTCTGGGCCCTGTTAGAATAATACCAACTCCGTGTTCCCTGGCTCCAAGCACTGCCCCCTTAACAATTTCTTCAGGGGCAAAGTCGCCACCCATGGCATCAATGGCTATCTTCATTATGCTTTAACCCTCACTTTCGTTTCTCCGATTATGACTGCTTCCTTGCGCTGGTTCTGACAGAGGACGTCACATCTTATGATAGCGGTGGATGCATCCTCTCTTTGTACTTCGGTAATCTCGCCGCTTACCGTTATCGTATCTCCGGGGCGTGTCGGGTTTTTGAATCTGGTGCTGAGTTGCCCGGAAGTCAGCCAGCTTTGCCCGAAGTGGCCGGTCATAAATTCCGAGATATACGATAAAATAAGCATGCCGTGAGCCACTGTACCACCCAGCGGCGTTTGTCTGGCGAACTCTGCATCAATATGAATGGGATTGAAGTCCCCGCTGGCTTCTGCATATAGGTTGATATGCTGCTGGGTAACTGTTTTCTTTAACTCCGGCAGTCTCATACCAGTACTCAGCTCATTTAGTTTCAGCTCTGATACCACTGCTATCGCTCCTTTAAGAGAGAGGCAAGATAAAGCAGGTTTCTCCGCTTATCACAGTTTTCTTATTTCGATTTTGGACATCGATGCCGAATGTCAGCATATGGAACTTACCTCGTTCTGTTTTATTAATAATCTCAGCATAGCTGGTAAGCGTTTCATCGATATGAGCGATATTCATAAACTTCAGTTCCTGAGAAACGTGAATTGTGCCGGGCGGCAACTCCATCTGTGCTGACATAGCTGACATTGCCAGTGCGGCAATGACCATCGGTGGGGCAATCTTATCGTCCGCATAGATGCGATTACTGTCTTCGGTTGCCTTGAGATAGGACATTACCGCCTTGCTATTCAGTATGAAGCTGGTTGGAGCGAACTCATAGCCAGTGATGAGCTTCTTATATTCTATCTTTTGCTGCATCACTCTATTCCCCAGGACGCTTAAAATTTCTAGGTATGATACTACTTTCCGTGCATTTTTTCAAGCCAGGTAGGCATCCGTTACAGTCTCAGAATTGCAGGTTTTAAGATAGAGAGACTTCATAATTATATCATAGT
>CAZJVO010000040.1:0-7084 GCA_964549815.1 uncultured Dehalococcoidales bacterium
AGATGGTAAAGTTGCAGCTTAATCTGGCCGAAATCCCTGAACCGAACGATGCCGCCGATGCGCTGGCGGTAGCCATCTGTCATGTGAAGGAGATGCATATTAAGGAAATAATCGACGGGCAAGGAGAGAAGTAATGATATCCAGTCTTACGGGCAAACTGGAGGCCATCGGCAGCGATTGGGCTATTATCAATGTCGGCGGAGTTGGCTTCCAGATTCATTTATCCACCACCGGAGTCAGCAAGCTGGGAGCTGTCGGCTCAAGTGTCAAGGTGTATACCCATCTACATGTGCGTGAGGATAATATCTCTCTTTTCGGTTTCAGTACCACCGCTGAACTGGAGCTTTTTAAATCGGTTACCAGCGTCTCGGGTATCGGACCCAGGCTGGCACTGGCAATGCTATCGGCAATGGAGCCGGAGCAGCTTATTATGGCAATTGCATCCGGCAATGCCGATTTGCTGACGGGAATCCCGGGCATCGGCAAGAAAACCGCCAGCCGCATTGTCCTTGAACTTAAGGATAAAATCGGGACGGGTATGATGGCGACCCCGGTTGCTGAAATTGCACAGGAAAACGCCGATGTGCTGGCAGCGCTTGCATCATTGGGCTATTCCGCCTCTGAGGTTGCCCGCGCTTTATCCAGCCTCCCGCGCGACAGCTCTCTCAGCCTTGAAGACAAAATCAAACTGGCGCTGGGGTACTTCGAGCAGAAATAGGGTTTTACCTGTCATGCTGAGTTCGTGGTGGTCGAACGAATCATCTGGGGAGGGATTGAAATTAGTAAAATCCCTCATTCCCGACAAGTCGGGACTTCCCCGAGGGGAAGGTGGCATTTACGAAGTAAATGACGGATGAGGGCTGATATTCTCCCTGAGGCAGGGGTAATTTATAGTTTGCTTCTCCCTACCTCCCGGATTCTTCATCCCGATGAATCGGGATTCAGAATGACAATTTAATGATTTGCCTGTCCGCCAAATACGGAAACATAAGGGCGGGCGACCAGTGGTCGCCCCTGTTGGAATTATATCAACGTCTGCGATTTCTGGTCATTGCTTCCCATATCATCCTTTCTATATAATAGATGACCAAACAAATAACAAAAGCAACCACCAAAGTCCACACGAAAGCCCAATCTATCATTTTTCTCCTTTTTAATTTTATTATTTTAATATATTAGTGCCTGAAAAGTTTTTGAATAGCGTTCTTTATTGATTGCAGGTAAGAGCGTTGTGGTCCAATTGCTGGCTGATACGTTTTCTTGCCTTGATATTGTTTTATCATTAAATTCGTTTCAGCCTCTATTTTACGGCTAAGCGCCTCTTGTCTTGTTAGTGCGCGCTTGAGAAAAAAGTCATATTCCCTGAGTATTTTACCATTTTTTAATAAAGTAGCACGTGCTAAATAATGATGTTTATAAGGTTGTTCTTTTTGGTGCAGATAGCTCATAACTTTAGTTAATTGGGCTTGATTAAGATTCATAGCTATGGTGATATGAGGGCTATAGTAATCTTTTCTTGTATCATATGTACGGTCAAGTTGACAGTAGCTTTTCAAACGAGAAATAAGAGCCCATCGTAATTCGAGCAATTCATTTGAGGGTTTAATATTGATTTTGGCGACTCCGTTCGAATTACTACTTGGAAAATTCCCAAATCCATCAAATTGGAGTTCCATAATTGGGTATTGAGCACATATTGAAATAAAGTCATATATTAATTTTTTCTCATCTCGTCTCGGATTATAAGGTGTAGGATTCGATACTATAGAGATATGAGGAATGGGTCTTTTACCCTTTATGTGGCAATTTCTTCTGACATCGTATGTTATGGTTCTGATTTCATACTTCATGCTGCCCATAATTCTGACTTCGATAAAGTAATTTGCCATATATTCTACCTTTACCCTTTACTTTTTTTATGCCTCAGTATCCAATTTATTCTTGTAAGAATAGTGGGTCTTTTGTATACATATCCGTAACAGCTAGAATCACCCCAACGGAAAACAACTCTATATTCCCAATGCCCTAATCTAAAGGTATGAGTAACAGGCTCCCATGCATGTCTAGCCATTTTACCTTTGTAAATTCCTGCACTGAAGCCCTTTATGGGTATCTTTGCTTTTATTTCTTTTGGGATATTACCTGAAAAGATTGTTCTATCAGGGCCGTAAACAAAATTGAAATCCCATGAACCGACATCACGCCATTTACCAATTCCTTTTAAACGAATAGTGATGAATAATAATATTCCTAATATTATAAGCAATAATGGGATAATGATAATTAATTCATGCCGTACCCACAAAACTAAATTGTGTATAAAAGGGTTTATATTATTCCCCCAAAGTGTTTCTATAGCATTACAAAGACTTTTTAGGCTACTATTTATATCATCTATAGATTGTATGTCAAGGTATTGTAAATATACTATATAAAAGATGAATAGCGCAGTATTATAAACAATAATTCTTGAAAAGCTTGAAAATCTTCCAAAAACCGTTCTTAATCCAAATACAATTAGTGCTATACCCATTATCAAGGGGATAATAATTGTTTCTGAAGATAATTCATTATTACTAATGATTTTTGAAAAAGGGGCTAAAACCATTATAAAAATACATAATGCAGAGAGCAGTTGAATAGGTTTTTTTACTGTTCCCCAGAAATTAGCTAGGGATTTTCTAATCTTATATGATTTCATACTTCATGCTGCCCATAATTCTGACTTCGATAAAATAATTTGCCATTTACCACCTCTCTGGTAAACTGTTAACAGTATCCATTCGCTTTATTTTATCCAGACCTAATGAAATTAAGAATTCAATGCTAACAGGTTTATAGCCAGTTAATTCGACACTGACGTTGATAGTCCTATTTTGGCCATTAATAAAAGGATAATTCCGCATACTATTGTTATGCGTATGTCCGTGTATAATCCAATCTTGCCAGTCTGAAGGGATTGGGCTTTTACCATATCTGGGATTAGGACTGGGGTCGTGAACCAGAAAAAACTTATAGCCTTTATATTTCAGTATTTTGTGACTGGCTCCAAATTTTTTTGGATCATGACTCCCTTGAATTTTTATTACTTTGCCTTTAAAGTCTTTTTCTAATCGGTCATTGACTTTCTTTAAATCTTTTTCAAAGGGTATTAAATCTCCCAGGAAATAAACTGTATCCTGTTCTGAAACCGTGTTATTCCAATTATTAATCAACATTTTATTCATATCGTTGGTATCAGCAAATGGTCTTTGACAGTATCTTATTATGTTTTTGTGGTCGAGATGCAGGTCGCTTATGAGGTATATCTTATCGTTGTGAGAAGATGGAATATGTCGGCTATCTAATTCAGGTTGTTGAGGCTTTGAAATTATATTATCTACCGGATGATTACCGCTCTTTTGACTGTAATATTTTTCGATGATTGCTCTGGTATCAGCAGAAAGTTTTAACTTACAGCCTGGTTTATAATAATCGATGCGCTTGATTTCATGATGGGGGGTGGCTTGTCCGCTGGCTTTAATAAGGCAGACGGTATGACGGTCTCTATAGTGGTATCTGTTATTAATTTCACCGATGTAGTGGAAAAGAAATTTGGTTGAGCTTGCAGTTAATCCTGTTTCTTCACGAAGTTCTCTTTCAGCAGCTCTAGTTCTGGTTTCATTATCTCTGGCTTTCCCGCCTGGCAGTGAAAAGGCGCCGTGAGAACTTCCAGAAGTTAAAAGTATCCCTTCTTCAGTTTCAACGATTGCTGTTCCTCTGCGGCGTTTTTTTATATTTTCATGCCGCATACTAATTAGTCGTCCTCGAATATTTTTTTAGAATTGAAAGCTATTTGTGGCTCATCTGGTTCCTGTCTTGCAAACGTCAGGTAGTCCAGTTTGGTAAAGTGATGTACTTTGGCTACGATGTTGCGAGGGAATTTCATCACTCTTTCATTGTATTGCTGTGCCACTCTATTATATTCTAATCTGGTTATTCTTAATCGCTTCTCTATATGTGAATCGCTTTCCATAAGGCGAAGATGCAGCCTATCGGCTTTTAATTCCGGATATTTCTCAAATATCGCCTGAACTTTGAGACAGTTGTTTTCTATATTTGAGGTTAATTTAACCTTTTCATTTAAAGGGGTATCTTTTGTCCATTTGCTTCGGGCTTCTATTGTTTCTTTCAGTGCTTTCCATTCGTGTATATCATATTTTTTTACTATTTGAGCTAATGCCTGAATTTTATCTATCCTTTCCTGAAGTATTACATCTATATCGGCAAATTTTCTTTCTGCTCGGTTAATCCAGTATTGAAATTTATTATATACAGTTATCCAGTAGCGCACGATTAGAATAAGAAGTATTAGGATAATGCCTGTTATTATCAAGGCTATAATTGCCCCGCTACTCATAAGTCCTCCTAAGTTGCATAGTAGTCTTTTTCGTCAATGTTCTTCGGTTTTATTTCCACCTTGAAGTATCTAATCATACGCTTGATAGCTTCCTGCTTGGTTTTCAGATTGTGTATGAGTTTATATACCTCTACAATTTTATCTTCTTCCGGCGATAAATCCACCTGTATTTTAGCCATAATTAATATATCTCCATATAACTTAATATAACACCGTATTATATAAATGTCAAACAAAAATCCGATAACATAATAAAAAGCATAAAATATTATTTCATCGCAATCTGCAGGGCGGGCTTAGCCCGCCCCTGCTGGAATCCGCCATCAAACCGATTTTCTGATAAATCGAGAGCAGGTTGTATTATTATTCTTGTGCTACAGTGTTATTTCCCGAACGGGCAAACCGGGAAGACGCAGTTATCGCATTCAAGGCAAAGTCCGCCGTGTGCCAGCTCTATTATATCCTGCTTCGTTATCTTATCATTGGCAAGGATGCGTGGGAGTAAAACATCTAAGATGGTTGTCCTCTTGAAGATGACGGCGCCGGGTGCGCCGAGGATGGGGGTATCCCCCAGTTCGGCAATCAGTACCATGGCTCCAGGCATTACCGGAACGCCGTAGGATATAATCTTTGCTCCACTTTTCTGAATACCTTCAACGGTAACGTCGTCAGGGTCAACCGAAAGACCTCCGCAGGTGATTATAACATCGCACCCCTTGTGCTTCATATCAAGCACAGCCTGTGCAATTATGTCCTCATCATCGGGAACAATAACCTGATGAATGACCACAGACCCCAATTTTTCTATTTTCCTGTGCATGATAGTGCCGAACTTGTCCTCTGTAATTCCCTTGAATATCTCATTGCCGGTAATTATAATCCCCGCTTTTTTCTCGAGAAACGGGAGAACATCCACCACTTGCCACTTATTTTTACATATCTCTTCCAGCCTTTTAATGGTATTCTCGGAGGTAAACAGAGGGATAATCTTGGTTCCGACGACTATTTCTCCTTCTCGGCAGGTGACATTATTATGCCGGGCAGCGACAATAATATCCTCGATGGAATTGATTTCATAGAGCAAAGGCTTGTTGATTTTAACCAACCCGTCTACTGTGGCTTTCAGGTTGACTCTGCCCTGCCTGGGCTCGGTTATTTTAAGATTTTTCCCGGAGATAGCTTTAGCAATGCGTATTGCCGCTTCTTCTTCGTGAACCTGGTCTTCTTCCTTTTCTATTACATAGATATGCTCTTTTCCCATGCTCAGCAGCTCGGGAATATCATCACGTTTTATTACATCTCCACGGCGGAATCGGGGGCCGTCATATACGCCGGGAATAGTTTTTGTCATATCATGGCCGATGACCAGCCCGATGGCATCTTCTGTTTTAACCTTTTTAAGCAACGTTGCACTCCTTATTGAAAGTTGGTAGATTATTATCAATAGGTTAAACCATTGGTCGAGATTTTACAAGAAAGCCTTTGTTTCTCGCTTTACGGATATTTTAACTTAATCAACATTATTACACAGCAGGCTATTTTTAAACCTGAAGCTGCCACAGGGAATCCAAA
The DNA here is from genome assembly GCA_964549815.1 of uncultured Dehalococcoidales bacterium. Lineage (GTDB taxonomy): Bacteria > Chloroflexota > Dehalococcoidia > Dehalococcoidales > UBA5627 > UBA5627. Next base: position 5,972 of record CAZJVO010000040.1, read on the forward strand.
CCTGCAGCAGTTTAGTTTTATAGAGCACTGTATTAACCGGTTCATTTGTTTTAAAATAAGAAGACAGATGGATTAACAGATGCGTGAGGTGTGGTATGGACGTTAAAGTAAATAATACCTCCATCTTGCTGACCAGAGGGGATATCACCTGTCAGAGCACGGATGCCATAGTCAATGCTGCAAACTCGAGCTTGATGGGTGGCGGTGGCGTGGACGGGGCGATTCACCGGGCAGGAGGGCCGGCTATTCTTGAAGAATGCAGGCGAATAGTCGCAGAGCAGGGGGAGCTGCCTGCGGGGAAAGCGGTGGTCACAACCGGCGGGAATCTGGTGGCTAAATATGTAATTCATACGGTGGGGCCGATATGGCGCGGTGGCAGAAATAAGGAAGAAGACATTTTATCGGATGCCTATATTGAAAGCCTCAGGCTGGCCGAGAAGTTGAAACTTGAGAGCATTTCCTTCCCGTCGATAAGCACTGGAGCATACAGGTATCCGGTGGAAGCTGCAGCCAGAATAGCCATTAACAGTGTCGTTAAATTTGCAAAAGAAGAAGCATTATCGATAAAAAAGATTGTATTCGTATTATTCGATGAAATTACCTTTTCTCATTATGCAAAAGCCCTGGCAGAGGCAGCAGTAGATATCGAGTCAGCACAGTCTATTGAATAAACTTTTCATGGCCTTACGGTGCGAGTATTAACCTGTTCAAACTATGTTTTTAGTCCTGCGGCAAGCAAAAGATAATACTCCCCTCAAAAGGACGCAGAAGGATTTCATCTATTGACCTCACGGTCGGGTTATCAGCTTTGGTAAGATAAAAGCCTTTGCAGCGTTTGATATCGCTTGAATAACGCTATTTACCAATAAAGCGTATAATAATGTTTATTACAATTGTCAGCACCACACTGATGATTATACAGGTTACGATAGGGAAGAAGAACTGGAAATTTCCTTTTTCTATAAAGATATCGCCGGGGAGTTTGCCCAGAAACGGTATCTTATTCCAAAAAGTAAGCAATAAACCCAGTATTATGATGAAAATGCCCGATAGTATTATATATTTCCCCAGAGTTTCGAAGTTGAACATTGGTTATCATCCGACTTTTTTATT
>CAZJVO010000040.1:7184-12547 GCA_964549815.1 uncultured Dehalococcoidales bacterium
TCAGGTCTGGGAAGTATATTTAACTGGTCTTGCAGGGGGATATATTTCTTTCAAGGTAGATTACTGCATTTATTTATGATAACTTATAATTGATGGGGGGAATTATCGATGAGAGTAATAGCAGGCCAGGCTAAAGGATGCACGCTTATAGCTCCTCCGGGCTTAAGAACGCGTCCGGCAACGGAGCTGGTGAGGGGGGCAATCTTTTCTATTTTGAATTCGGTTGCCAGCGATTGGGAATATGTCCTCGACCTCTTTTCAGGGAGCGGCTCACTGGGGATAGAGGCATTGAGCAGGGGGGCAGGCTGGGTGGATTTTGTTGAACAGACGCCCCGCTGTTGTGCTATAATAAAGCAGAATCTGGAAAAGACGAAGTTTACCGATTATGCACATGTTCATTGTGCGGATGTAATAAGAGCAATATCTTTTCTTGATAAGGAGTACGACATAATTCTGATGGATCCTCCCTACGCGAGTCCATTAATAAACACAGTAATAGAACAGCTGGCAAATTCCAAAATTGTCGGTAATGATACTGTGGTTGTAGTTACTCATTCCAAGCGTCGCCCTCTGGAAACAGACTATGCCTCTTTGCATCTCTTTAAGGAGCACCGCCATGGCGATAGCGCCATCGCTTTTTTTCGAAAGGAGCCAGGATCTTGATTGTTGCCGTATATCCGGGTAGTTTCGACCCTATTACCAACGGCCATATCGATGTCGCCAGAAGGGCGGCAAATATTTTCGGCAAGGTAGTGATAGGGGTCTTTGAGAAACCGACGAAAAATGTTACCTTCAGCCTTGAAGAGAGAGTAAATATGGCACGAGAGGCTGTTAAGGATATTCCCAATATCGAGGTCCAACCCTTTTATGGTCTTGCGGTTGATTTTGCCAGGCAGATGGATGCGAAGGTTATGGTCAGGGGCTTACGGGTGAGCGCTGATTTTGAGCGTGAATTCGATATGGCGATGATGAACAGAAAACTATCTCCTGACCTGGAACTGGTATGCTTCATGGCTAAACCGGAGTATCAATTCCTGAGGTCCAGCCTGTTAAAAGAGGTTGCCAGAGTAGGTGGTAATATCAACGATCTGGTCCCGGCACATGTCGCTCAGGCTTTAAGGGAAAAGAACGGTTCGTAGTTGAGTATAAGTAGTGGTTCTTATCAATCATAGCTGTTATAAAGGTACTTGGGGGAGGGTTGAGGGCGGAGGCAGCCAGGATTGGTTAAAATGGAAATAGCGAACAGAGTGATATATCGAAAGATATGTATTAAAATAAGTAGCTAGATCAGGAGGGAACTTTCCAATGGCGTACATGATAACTGAGGATTGTATAAGTTGCGGAGCCTGCGAGTCAGAATGCCCCAATCAGGCAATCTCTGAGGGGGAAACCACCTATCGAATCGACCCGAATAGATGTACCCAGTGCGTGGGTAGCTATTCAACGCAGCAGTGTGCTGACATTTGCCCGGTGGGCGCATGTGTTCCCGACCCGAATCATCAGGAATCCCATGAAGAATTGCTGGCCAAATGGCAGTTGCTGCATCCCGGTGAGACTCCTGCAGAAGACCAGAAATAATCCCTTTCAATTATCATGGTTCATAAAGCAGCAGTCGATTTACTACTCGGGTAAATACCTCAAAGGGGCTGGGTGTCCGGTCTTTTGTAGCACTGATGGGATTACAGGGGCTGATGCTTTATGTCTGGAAAAAGTCCTGCAGGGCTTTGAAATCGTCCGGAAGCAGTCCCAGGACGATGGGGAAATAATCGAGCATAACCTGTGCTATAAAGGACTGTGCGATAAGGTCACTTTCCACATATTTTGCAATTATCGCCAGAATGGCTCCCAGTATTAAAAATCCTGCCAGCAGGCCAAATACAGCGCCACCCAGATGGTCGAGCCAACCTATCGTAATAACATCGGCCAGTTTTCTCAGCAGGTAAACCAGCAGCATGGCAACCCCTATTACCGCTACCAGTATGAGGATGTAGCCCAGGATATTGGCGATATTTTCATTGCCGATAAACGTAAAAATTCTGGAAGCGGCAGGGTACAGCCTTCCGGCGAGTATTATACCGATTATTAAACCTGCCAGTGAGAGGACAGCTTTAATCAATCCCTTTTTCAAACCAGTAATGGCGGGTATGGATAGTAAAACTAACAGGACAATATCCAACCAGTTCATATATCATCCACCCAGTTCCTTTGCCCTTTTGTAGGCAGCAGTTACTGCTTCTTCGACCAGTCCGGCGAGATTACCATGGGCAAAAACTGCCAAAGCGGCGGCAGTAGTTCCTCCAGGAGAGGTTACCATTTCTCTTAGTTTTCCGAGGGGTTTATCGGAATTAGCAGCATAATTTACCGAACCAATCATCAGTTGCATTACCATCTCGTGTGCCTGGGCATGAGGGATGCCGATTCTTTCTGCTGCCTGTATCAGTGATTCCATGAACAGGAAGACATACGCTGGTCCGCTGCCGCTAACTGCTGTTGCCATATCTATATAGTCTTCGTCGGCTACATATATTTCTTTACCCATGGCTCCCAGTATATCCTTTGCCATAGCCTTCTGGTATTCGTCGGCTGCTTTTGTAGCTGTCCAGACTGTCATCCCGTAGCCGATTTGGGCTGGCGTATTGGGCATGGCACGCACAATGGCATCGTGTTTGAGCCCGTTTTGCAACGTACCCAGGCTTTTTCCTGCAATTATCGAAAGCACAAGCTGTCCGCTGTGAAATTCCCCCCCGATTGCAGCTATCGCCTCGTTAAGATTCTGTGGTTTAATGGCAAGTATTACCACCTCTCCTTTTTCGATAATCTCGCCGCAGCTATCGGTAACATAAACTCCGAAATCTATTGCAAGCTGTTCCCTGCGCTCTTTATTGATTTCGCTGACGGATATGTCTGCAGGTTTGCTGATGCCCCTGGAGATGATTGCCGAAAGTATCGCCTGCCCCATATTGCCGCCGCCGATTAAAGCTATTTTCATAATTCCACCTTATTTATAATCTTTTTTGATTATCCCCATGACGTCATTGCGGAGCAATCCATATAATACTACTTAATTACCCCGTTTGCCATTACTATTTTTAATCGACGTTGAATCTTTACTTTATTACCAGGTTCATTAATTTTTTAGGGACGTAGATTATCTTAACAATCTCCCTGCCGTCTATATATGTTTTAACCTTGGGTTTGGCAAGGATGATTTCCTTTGCCTCCTCTTCGGTGATGGAGGCAGGAACCATAACCTTATCGCGGGTTTTCCCATTGATTTGAATAACTATCGGAATCTCCTCTTCCTGTGCCAGTTCCTCGTCCCATTCAGGCCATTTCTGGTTATGGATGCTGTATTCGTATCCCTGTTGCTGCCATAGCTCCTCTGCCAGATGGGGTGCTGAGGGAGCCAGCAGGAGCAATAACGTCTTTAGTGATTCATGCCAGTCTTTTTCGAAAACTGAGCCACTCTCCTTAACCTTCCCCAGATAATTGGTGAACTCCATCAGGGTGGATATCATGGTATTGAAGTGTATTTTATCTATGTCCTGCGTTGTTTTTTTGATGGTCTGATGGGTAAGCCTTTGTAGATTTCGGTATTCATCATCGCTTATGGAAATGGCGGTATAGGGTTCGGTTGCCAGCTTCCATACACGGTTAAGCCAGCGGTTGATGCCGGTAATCCCATTGTCATTCCAGTCTCCGCCCTGTTCCCAGGGGGCTACGAACATCAGGTAACAGCGCACCGTATCGGCTCCCAGCGTTGAAACATAATCGTCCGGGTTGATCACGTTGCCTCTGGACTTGCTCATCTTCTGTTTATTATGGATGATGGTCCCCTGGTTGAACAGCTTTATAAACGGTTCTCCGAAATCAATAATTCCCATATCCCTTATAGCTTTGGTAAAGAATCTGGCATAGAAAAGATGCATTACAGCGTGTTCGGCGCCGCCGGTATACAGGTCGACAGGCATCCAGTATTTTACTTTTTCGGGGTCGAAAGGCCGGTCATTTATATGCGGGCTGGTATAGCGCAGGAAGTACCACGATGAACACATGAATGTGTCCATGGTGTCCGTCTCGCGTTTTGCCGGGCCTTTGCATCTGGGACACTTCGTATTGACGAAATTGGGGCAGTACTTTAGCGGCGATTCTCCGGTGGGCTTGAACTCTGCATCCTCCGGCAGAAGCACCGGCAGGTCTTTTTCGGGTACCGGAACAATTCCGCACTTATCACAATATATCATCGGGATGGGCGCCCCCCAGTAGCGCTGCCGCGATATCAGCCAGTCGCGTAGTTTATAGCTGACAGTCCTCTTTCCCCAGCCCCTGGATTCCAGCAGTTCGGCTATTTTGACAAGTCCATCTTTATTCGGAGTACCATCGAACTGCCCCGAATTAACCATCACCCCTTCGTCGATATAGGCTTCTTTCGGGGCTTCTCCCTGCCAGTCGGGTGGGGCAATGACTACTTTAACCGGCAGGTTATACTTTTTGGCAAAGGCGAAGTCCCTCTCATCATGTGCAGGTACCGCCATTACGGCTCCGGTTCCGTAGCCGGCCAGTACGTAATCGGCAATCCATACCGGAACCTTATCGCCGTTCAACCTGTTAATCACGTAAGCCCCGGTAAATACACCGTCCTTCTCTTTCTCCGTAGAAAGCCTTTCGATTTCAGTAAAGTGGTGGGTTTTGTCTATATAGGCTTCGACCTCGGCTTTCCTGTCCGGCGTGGTGATTTTGGCAACCAGCGGATGCTCGGGCGCCAGTACTATGAAAGTAACCCCGTAAGCGGTATCGGCACGGGTGGTGAATACCCGTATCTCTTTTTCGCTGACACCGGGGATATTCAACTCGAAGGAAATCTCAGTGCCGATGCTTTTGCCCACCCAGTTGTATTGCATGGTCTTGATGCGCTCTGGCCAATCCAGACCTTCATGCCGCATCAATTCCTCGGCATATCTGGTGATGCGGAAGAACCACTGCTCCAGGTCTTTGCGTATCACTGGCTCGTCGCATCTTTCACAGGTGCCATTAGCCAGAACCTGTTCATTGGCCAGCACCGTCTGGCATCTGGGGCACCAGTTTACAGGGGCTTTGTTGCGGTATGCCAGCCCGTATTCATACAGCTTCAGGAAGAACCACTGCGTCCATTTGTAGTACTCAGGCAAACAGGTGATAACCTCCCTATCCCAGTCGTAAATAGCACCGATACTCTTTAACTGCTTGCGCATGTTTTCAATGTTCTTCATTGTCCACTGGTAGGGATGAATCCCATGCTTGATAGCGGCATTTTCAGCTGGCAAGCCGAAGGCATCGAACCCGATGGGGTGCAGCACATTGAACCCTTGCATGCGCTTGAAACG
>CAZJVO010000041.1:0-12215 GCA_964549815.1 uncultured Dehalococcoidales bacterium
GAGGTAGTGGCAATGATAGCCTTGGGCTACCCCGATGAGAAATTCGTTCTGGAAATTGCCACCGATTCCGTAAAGCGCTGGGTGGATGAACAGGGCGTGCGCCATGTGCCCAAGCGAAGGCTGGAAGATGTTCTGCACCGAAACAGGTTTAATTAGGGATTAAAGCAATTCCTGTACAATCCGGACACAGGTTACACTTTTTACTCAATTGGTGTTATCTTAAACGTCCTTTCATCTATGGTACCTAACGGATAAAAACTATAGTAGATTTGCCATATTTCGTTATCTATTTGTTTTAAAAAGGCAAAAATACCAGGGGATTTATCGAGTATGGGTTCATTGATCCCACCCTACTCCGCTTCCGCCACGAAGAACTGGTTATCGAGATGGAAAGACGTGGATACCATCACCATTCACCTGTCGGGGAATTACCCGGCACTCCGGGAAAAGGGCATATCGACCGGAACGCCAACAGGGTTGAGTTGTGCAGACGATGCGGGCAGTGCCGATAGCCTTTATTTCAGTTTTGCAATAAACAACTGGCAAAGCCTGACGGCACCAATAATCGTCACCAATAAACCGATTATCAATCCGATGATCCCGGTTACTTTATTTTCATCTCCGATAACGCCGGAAAGGCTCAGGCAAAAGCCGGTTATGGCAACGGGTACGCTTATCCAGCTGAGCCGTCCAAGTTGCGGTTTAAAGGCAAAGAAATCGATTATTCCTGCTATGATTACGATAATTAATCCTGCTATGCTCATATAAAAGACCCCTTTTAAGGATTTACCGGCGGTTTCGGCTCACGGCATTTGCCGGATACCAATTCGATTTGGATTACCAGCACTACCAGTCTGTCCAGCTTGTGCTGTTCTAATCCGTCCGATTGCCGTGCGGAATCGCTTACGGCATATTTCTCACCCAGCAGCCTCAACCCCTTCAGCTTTTCTTCTCCAGCGGCTATCGATATGGTGCCGTAGCAGATAACGCTGCGGTAAGACTGGTCGATATCGCAGATATGTTTGCCTGCCTGCATATTCACCGTTTCGACAGGTTCATCGGTTTCAAAACAAACGCGGCTATCCGATTTCAGATTGTCGAGCATCCGTCCGCCCTTAGCAGCATGGTGTATATAGATGCGGCGTGTTGCCGCTTCGTAAGCATAATTGACGGGAGTGGCATAGGGAGAGCCATCAGAACAGACGGTTGCAATCCTGCCGACCTGAGACCATTGCAACAATGATTCGCTCTCCTCATCCATCATAACCCTGTTTTTCAAATGGATTAATTCCGGTTGCATATTGACTCCGCCCATATCGTTAAACAACATTATAATGTCATTGCTTCATCCCGCCAAGTAGGATGAAGCAATCTTTCCCAAATAAACTATATGGTAGAATTAAAAATATCGGTAGAGATCGCTGCGTCGCTCGTTAAACACTCGCTCCTCGCAAAGACATTTTATTTCCACCCCGGATGCTTCGTTCGCCCCTCACGAACTCAGCATGACAGCCCTCTATTTGTCATCCTGAATGCTATTTTAAGAGAACGTCGCCCATGGAGTTATTTCAGCTAACTTAAGACAGTTGCTGGGGAGAGGGTAGAAATAGCAGATAAGCCACCTCGGCATCAGGTAGTGATGCCGTAATACATCCTCCCTGGATATTGAGTTACAGCTTGCCGGAACGAAATCCCGTTAATCGTCCCGATATGCCGGGACTCATAAACTTAACATGGCAAATGAATAATGTCGCTGCGAGGAAGGAGTATCAACGACTGACAAAGCAATCATTACAATGCAACTTAGTCACTCCGCCCCGCAACGACACTTGCTATCCGTTAATTACTACTTCTTGTGCTTATTTTCCGTCGACTTCTCAGCGGCCAGCAAGGATGTCAGTACCTGTTGCTGGAAATCACCGACTGCACCCGGCGAGTGCGGTATCAGTATGGTATTGTTGTTAGAATGTTTGCCCACATCGGTCAACATATCATAATACTGCGTCAGAAGCACCAGCGACATAACGTCCCGGGCGTCGATTCCCTTGATTGCCTGCTGGAAATCCTCAACCGATTCGCGCAAACCCTTGATTATCGCCATCCTCTGGTTGGCAACGCCGATTCCAGATAGCTCTTTGCTGCGGGCATCCGCTTCGGCTGCTTTGACTACCAGAATCTTTTCAGCCTCTCCCTTGTGCTCAGCAGCTACTCTCAATCTTTCCTGTGCATTTATTTCGTTCATGGCATTGGCCACTTTGCTATCAGGGACAATGTCGTTAACCAGGGCGGTCTTTATAAAATAACCGAATTCTGGCATAATGTTCCCCAGCTTAGCCTCGATATCTTCGGCGATATCCTCTTTTCTTTCGAAAACCTCATCCAGTTTCATATGCGGCACCTTGGCTCTGACAGTATCGAAAACAAAGGATTCCATCTGCGCCTGATGGTTGGTCAGCTTATAGAAGGCATCCCAGACCTTCTCTTTGGTCACATAGTATTGAACAGCAATCAAAAGGTCCACGAAAACGTTGTCACTGGTCTTAGTTTTGACTTCTACATTGAGCTCCCTCACTCTCATCGACACACGACCGACGACTTTCTCGATTATCGGCCATTTGAAATGCAGCCCAGGCCCCGCTATCCTGGCAAACTTTCCAAACCGCTCGACCACGGCATATGTTTGTTGCTTTACAGTGAAAATACCTGAAAAAAGAACCAGCAGTACCAGAATACCAACGATAACCCAGGCAATTACAGTTCCGTTCATTGTTTATACCTCCCGTAAGTTGATAACGTTCACGCAATTATATAACAAACTGATATAAAATATCGAACAAGATGAATATATGTCGCTAAATTCCGATGACCGTGATAATGCAAACGATTTCCTGAATTGATAAACAAAAAGCCCCCGAAAAATAACTAATTCGAGGGCTTTTCAGCTTTTGAATTTTGGTAGCGGGGGTTGGATTTGAACCAACGACCTTCGGGTTATGAGCCCGACGAGCTGCCACTGCTCCACCCCGCGTCAACACCACCTTTAACAGTATAATCTTAAGGGGTTAGATTGTCAAAAAGAACGCCTGCCCGCTGCGTTTGAGGCAAAGCTATTTATCTTCTTTATCACCTGTTTCGGGACGCCATTGTTTCAATCGTTCAGCGACATTCTTTTCGTTGCCCTGGTCGCTGGGGGTATAGAATTTTTTATCCTTTACCGAATCCGGCAGGTTCTGCTGCTCTACATAATGCCCTTCATAATCGTGAGCATATTTATAGCCCTTGCCGTAACCGATGTTCTTCATCATGGGCGTAACCGCATTGCGCAGGTGTAGAGGCACCGGGTCGTTGGAGCCTTTTTTGATTTCTTCCTGCACCGCCGAATATGCCGTATACAATGAATTGCTCTTGGGAGCGGTAGCGAGATAAACGGCGGCTTCCGCCAGAGCCAGATTCCCTTCCGGCATACCGAGGAAATGCACCGCCTGCTGTGCCGCCATCGCCACCACCAGTGCCTGCGGGTCGGCCATACCGACATCTTCGGTGGCAAATCTCACCAGCCGCCTGGCTATATACAACGGGTCATCTCCGGCTTCCAGCATTCTCCCCAGCCAGTATAGGGAAGCATCGGGGTCGGAGCCTCTCATCGATTTATGTAGAGCGGAGATAGTATCGAAGTGTTTATCACCACCTTTATCGTAGGAGATTGCCCGGTGTTGTATGGTATCCTCGATGGTCGATAACACAATTCTGCGCTTGCCATCGGCATCCGGCGCCGTTGTCAGAGTAGCTGTTTCCAGGATATTCAGAGCGGCACGTGCATCGTTGTTGGACATGGTTATCAGATGGTCCAGAGCATCATCGTCTATCTCTACCTTGTATGCTCCCAGCCCTCTCAGTGAATCTTTCATAGCCCGAAGGAGAATCAACCTTATCTCCTCCCTGGTGAGTGGCTTTAAAACAAACAGCTGGGAGCGGGAGAGGAGGGGGGATATAACCTCAAACGATGGATTTTCGGTAGTAGCACCGATAAGTGTTACCGTCCCGTCTTCGACGTACGGCAGTATGGCATCCTGCTGTGCCTTATTGAAGCGGTGAATTTCATCGATGAACAGGATGGTTTTCTGCCGATTGAGTTTGCGCCTTTCCCTGGCTTCTTCGATAGTCCTGCGCAGGTCTGCAACTCCAGCACTAACCGCCGATACCGGGCTGAAATACGATGAAGTAGCATTAGCAATAATGTTTGCCAGTGTGGTCTTGCCGCTTCCGGGAGGACCCCAGAGTATTATTGAAGGCAGGCTGCCGGACTCAATGGCGCGCCTCAGAACTCTGCCTTTACCTACGATATGTTCCTGCCCGACAAACTCATCCAGGGTTTTGGGTCTCATACGCGCTGCAAGTGGCGCTTCTTTCAACCTGTCTTTTTCATACTGCTGCTCGAACATATCCATGGCTTTATCTCTGTTAATTTTATTAGAACTACAGTTCTATTATACCGATGATTTGGTATAACATACAAGATGCTGAGTCCCGAGTCGCGATAAAACATGACAAATACGTGGTCTAACCCCACCCCTTTAATTCCCCTCCCCGTACACAGAGAGGGGAAAAACGACAGTTCCTTAATATTACGCAGGGACGACCACCGGTCGTCCGCATACAACGGGCGGGCAATGCCCGCCCCTACGGCTGACGTAGCATAACAAAATGCTAAATGTCATTGCGAGTCCCGACAAGTTGGGACGAAGCAATCACTACAAAGCCTTTTAATTACCCCGCCCCGCCTTAGATATTGAGTTTCAGCGAACGAAATCCCAATTTATCGGGGTACGACATGGCAGCTTTATATCTACTGATATCTCTTTACCTCGAAGCGGTAAAGCTTCACTTTTTCGTATGGCAAAATGCCGGCTTTCTGGCGGCAGATGCTGATTTGCTGTTCCACGGTATCCACCCCCTCGAGGTCGGGAAGCAGCAGCCCTTTCCTGTAATCCCGCTCCACGATAACGCCATACCTCTTCGGGTCCAACTGGCTGATATCTTCAACAGGTTCGGGATGAGTCAGTACATCCACCTTGTAATCCAGGTATTTCAACTCTTCGGCAGTGACCGGAGAGAAACGTGGATCCCGGGTAGCTGCACTGATGGCATTGTAGATTATCTCCTCGGCGATATTGTCACATGCCGGTTCGAATGTCCCGATACAGCCACGCAACTGGCCGAACTTGTGCAGGGAAACGAAAACCCCCGCCCGTTCCTGAAAGATGGGAGGCAGGGGGTCGGGAGGAGCGATGACCTTCCCATCTTTAATATAGGCTTCTACTGCTTTCTTTGCCAGTTTGACCGGCTCCGGCAGATTCCTATCTTCAGCTTTTTTAATTATTATACCGGCGTATCCGACAACACGGGAATAGTCGCCTGACGTATCTCCACTCGTCTGGTGCTTTACCAGCTCCGCTTCCCTTGCTCCAAGCTCTCTGGCTGCCGCAATTAAGCTGACGACAGGTCCAAATCCACACATGGTGATGTTATATTTCTGAATGCGGCTCAACAGCTCATCTTCATCCAGCTCGAGAATGGGTTCTATTGCCAGATTATCCTTCTTAAGAGCCGATTCATGGGGCTCATAGTGCGTCATATCACTGGAAGCGATGATTAAAACATCCTTCCCTGAATCTTCTATAGCTTTAGCAATCGCACGCCCGATTTCGCGGTAAACCGCTCCGGTAGCATATGAAAGGATTATCGGAACTATTTGTACATCCTTTTTAAAGTACTGGAGGAACGGCAGCTGTACTTCTATCGAATGCTCCGAGACGTGTGCCAGATAATCCTCGGAAAGGAATCGGGAGCCGGCAAGGACACGTTTCGCCAGCGCGGAATCGATTTGTACGTTCCCGAGGGGTGTTTTCCAGACCCCTTCAGTCATTATGCTGAATGGTTTGCCCATGCCCGTATGATTGGGCCCCAAAATAATGCAGGTATCTTTAATTTTTGCCCTCGATATGGTAGCCCCAGCCACGATTCCAGAGTAAATATAGCCTGCATGTGGCATCACCAAACCGATGGCATCTTCTCTGAGAGCTTTTTCATTAACCATCCCAGCTATCATTTTACTGAGTTCCGCAGGAGAATCAGGATAGAACTGACCTGCAACAGCCGTTTCCCTTATCATAGCGCTACCTCCCTGTTGACTCTGAAATTCAGGTTTGCACCGCAATAGCCGCACTTCCAACCGTCTAAACCGGTTATTCTTGTCTGGTATCCATATCTCTTTACAACCATTTTACCACAGGCATAGCAAACGGTATTTTCGCTGTTATGCCCTGGAATATTGCCGGCATATACGAACTTGAGCCCGGCTCTTTTGCCGATATCGATAGCACGCTCAAGAGTTTCCACCGGGGTCGGCTGAACGTCCGCCATATTATAATTGGGGTAGAATCTTGTCACGTGCCAGGGAGTAAGCTCCCCCAGTTCCTCTTTAATCCAATGCGCAATACCTGTTAGCTGAACGTTATCGTCATTTATCCCTGGGACTATATTGGTGACCACCTCCACATGCATATTCCACTTCTCTCTGGCTCTTTTGGCATTATCCAGGATGCCCCTCCAGTGGCTGATTTTTGCCAGTTTCTTGTAAGTTTCATCATTGAAGCCCTTTACATCCACGCGATAGGCATCGAGATACGGGCCAATGGCATCCAGAGCTTCCGTACTCATGTATCCGTTGGTAACATAAACCGTATAGAGCCCGTTTTCTCTCGCCAGCTTTGCCGAGTCCAGAGTGTATTCGAACCAGACTGTCGGTTCGTTATATGTCCAGGCAATTCCACGGCACTGATATTCTTTTGCCAGCTTTATAGCTTCCTGAGGCAAAACCTGGCGGTTGGTCAGAGGGGAATCAACACATGAAATCTCCCAGTTCTGGCAATCCTGGCAGTGAAAGTTGCAACCCCAGCTACCCAGTGAGAAAACAGTGCTACCCGGATAGAAATGGAATAAAGGTTTCTTTTCAATAGGGTCGACGGCTAACGATGATACCTGCGCATAGTTCAGGTTATAGAGGACTCCGTCTTTATTCTGATACATCCTGCAAACCCCTGTCTTATCCACAGCGATATTGCACCGCCACCGGCAGGTGTTGCAGCGTACTCTAGAATCAGCCAATTTTTCATAGAGTATGGCCTGATGCATGGTTAACCTCAATCTTATTATACATTAAGAGTGCTGGTTTAACCATCTAATTTTAAAAAGTTACACACATGACAATTCGTGTGTGCAGACATAAACCTTTCAAGCCTTATTTCAAAAGATGTATAATAATACACGGAGGTGCTACTTTGGGCATGCTGATAGGGTACACGCTCGGTGGGTTGTTAACGCTAACCGGCGGCATATTCACCTTCTTCTGTATAACGCAGTTCTCTATTTTTTGGAGCAATAATCTCGGATGGCTGGTAATTATATTATTGATTACTGGCATCGCTTCAGTAGTGGGCGGGGCTTATCTTATGTATAACCTGATACGGAAGTAATAAACTTCCCACGACCTTATGGCGGGGTAATAACCTGTCCAAACTATGTTTGCTCTGCATCCTTTAGCCTTGCGGCAACCAAAAGATAATACTCCTCTCGAAAGAACACAGGAAGAACTTCATCCCTCGACCTCATGGCCGGAGGATATTAAATTCGATAATAAATATACGGGTTTATCTTTGTGTTTAGTCTTAACAAGATTATTTAAGTATCCCCGCTCATTTTAATCACAGTGTTATAGGGAGCAGCAAACTTATACCATAAATACGCAATCGTGAATATTAAACGCGCTGCCCAAATTCTATTTGACACAAAAAATCTTAAGGAATAATATTTTAATTCATATTAAAAACTTCCCTTCAGAACATAGGCAAGCTCTCTATTTTTGGCAAAAAGCAGGCGGGAGTGAATCAAACAGAGAATAAATTAAATAAAAATGTTATTTTAGCCATAGCTACTATGACTTCGTTCCTGACCCCTTTTATGGGGTCATCGATTAATATTGCTTTGCCTGCAATAGGGGCAGAGTTCTCCATGGACGCTGTTTCCTTGAGCTGGGTTGTCAGTTCTTATCTCCTTGCCTCAGCGGTCTTTTTACTGCCCATCGGAAGAATTGCCGACATCTACGGCCGAAAAAAAATTCTCACCCTGGGGATAATTGCCTTTACTGTTTTTTCCTTCCTGGCGGCAATTGCCACATCATCTACAGTTTTAATAGCCCTGAGGGCTTTACAGGGCATTGGCAGTGCCATGATATTCGGGACCGGAGTCGCTATCCTCACCTCGGCTTTCCCCGCCAGGGAGAGGGGGAAGGCGCTGGGTATAAATGTAGCTTCGACTTATCTGGGGCTTTCCATAGGGCCGTTTCTGGGGGGAATCCTTACCGACAACTTCGGCTGGCGCAGCATCTTCTGGGTCGATGTTCTGCTGGGTTTGATTGTAATTTCTATGATTTTGTGGAAGCTGGAAGGCGAATGGACAGGAGCAAAAGGGGAAAAGTTCGATATCATCGGCTCCTTTATCTACGGCGCCAGTTTGATAGCCGTAATGTACGGATTATCGGTACTTCCAGAGCTATCGGCTATATGGTTTCTGCTGGTAGGGTTTCTATGCCTCCTGGCCTTTATCGGGTGGGAATTAAAGGCCCACAGCCCACTGCTGAACCTCAAGCAGATAAAACAGAATGTGGTTTTTGCCTTTTCCAATATAGCAGCCCTTATTAATTACAGTGCCACCTTTGCCATAGGATTCCTGCTCAGCCTGTATCTGCAATACTCGCAGGGGATGAGTGCTCAGGCTGCAGGACTCGTTCTTATTGCACAACCGGTGGTGATGGCCATCGTTTCTCCACTCGCCGGCAGATTATCGGACAGAATACAGCCGCGCTTTCTTGCTTCTTTCGGAATGGCTTTGACTTCCGCCGGCCTTCTATATTTCAGTTTTATAGAGGAGAGCACGACTACAGGAACAATCATCACAGGGTTGATAATCGTCGGGCTGGGCCTGGCATTCTTTTCATCGCCCAATACCAATGCCATAATGAGCTCTGTCGAGAGCAGGGATTATGGAGTATCCTCGGCTATACTATCCACAATGCGAATGGTGGGGAACATGTTAAGCATGGGAGTCGTAACCCTGTTATTTTCCCTCTTTATCGGCAGGGTAGCAATTACATCCGAGTACTATGCCCCCTTTCTGCATAGCATGAAAGTGGCTTTCCTTATTTTTGCCATTCTCTGTTTCTTCGGTATCTTTGCTTCTCTGGCCAGCCATAAAGCCAGAAAGTGAAGACCAGGATATGGGCTTATTTGCCTGCTCGACCTGTTGCAAATCCGCCGATGGTATTCTTGTTAACCTTCGGGAATCAGCGTAAAATAGCGGCTATGAATGAATCCCTGGTATGGATTTGATTGAAATGCAAGAGAAGAGAAGGTTTAATACTGTCATTTTCGACATGGACGGAACCCTTCTGGATACGCTGGAGGATATTGCCGACAGTGTAAATTACACACTGGAGAAGCTCGGGTTCCCACCCCGAGATTTATCCGAGATACGCAGTTCTATTGGGAACGGAGTGACCTCCCTGATGGAACTCTCCATACCCGAGGGGAGGCAAAATCCCGAGTTCAACCACGCCATCTCCCTTTTCAGGCAACACTATTCCTGTAATTGTACCAGTAAGACGCGGCCATATACAGGAATCGTGGAATTACTGCGGGTTCTCGCGAACAGGGGTTACAAAACAGCGGTTATTTCAAACAAATTTGATGAAGCCGTAAAAAAGTTGAATGACTTCTATTTTTCCAGATATATAGCAGTTGTTATCGGCGAAAAGGACGATATCAGAAAAAAACCGGCTGCGGATATGCTTCTGAGCGCATTAAATAGATTGGGCAGCACTGCAGAGAAGGCAGTATATATCGGCGATTCCGAAGTGGATATTGAAACTGCTCGAAACGCCGGCATAGACTGCATTTCGGTAACCTGGGGTTTCCGCGATAGGGACTGGCTTGTCAATCACGGGGCGGCAACCATTGTCGATTCGCCTGAGGAATTGTTGAGATGGCTACAGGGCTCCTCCTCTTAAGGCAGGACGATTAAAATAATCCTTGAAATGGCGGCGGGACGCATGTAAACAGCCACGACCGGACTCCAGCCGGCGTGCGCTATATGGGAACAAGCGGTTTCGAGGTAAGGGTATTGCATAATCGGCAGGATTATACCCTCGACGCTCTGCGCCAGCTACCGGATAGGTTCGAAGAACGCTTTTCTCCATGAGCAAATACTTTTCCGCAGGCTCTTTCAATCCTGCTTGTCCGATTGATGGAACCCGTGCATCTTTGTTGTGATACACAATCGTGAATGTTATAATTGGCAATATTAAGGATTTCGGGGGGATTTTATATGAAACTGGGTCAGGAACAGGTTTTGCATATTGCCCGCCTTGCCAGGCTGGGGCTGACAACCGACGAGGTGGAGAGGATGAGTGAGCAGCTATCGAATATACTGGAGAACTTCGAGATATTGAATAAGGTCGATACCACCGGCGTTCCCCCGACAGCGCAACCCAACGCCTTAACCAATGTGCTGAAAGACGACGTGGTACAACCCTCCCTGCCCCAGGACGAGGTGCTGGCCAACGCCCCTCAGAGAGACGGCGATTACTTCAAGGTCAAGATCGTGCTGGAGTAGATCGGATTAAACCTTAAGGAGATTGAATTGTCAGACGCAAAGCAATTAACTATAAGCGAAGCCCATAAACTCTTAAAAAGTCGGCAGATTTCATCTGTAGAACTGACGCAATCGGCTTTGGATCGAATCGAAAAGCTCGATTCACGTATAAAAGCTGTTGTAACAGTAACCGGCGAACTTGCCCTCGAACAGGCAAAGAAAGCCGACCAGATGATAGCCTCGGGCAATTGCAAGCCGCTTACCGGAATTCCCGCCATGATTAAGGATGTCATATGCACTAAAGGCGTCAGGACCACCTGCTCCTCGAAGATGCTGGAGAATTTCGTCCCTCCCTATAATGCGACGGTAATGAATAAGCTGAATGCCGAAGGCGTGGTAATGGTCGGCAAATCCAATATGGACGAGTTCGCTATGGGTTCCTCGACGGAGAACTCGGCTTTCTTCACAACACATAACCCATGGGATTTGAGCCGTGTTCCTGGCGGTTCCAGCGGCGGTTCGGCGGCGGCAGTAGCGGCAGGCGAAGCGATTTATGCACTGGGTTCCGACACCGGAGGCAGCATCCGCCAGCCGGCCAGCTTTTGTAGCGTTACCGGCTTGAAACCAACCTACGGCAGGGTTAGCCGCTACGGATTGGTTGCTTTCGCCAGCTCACTCGACCAGATAGGCTCGTTTACACATGACGCTACCGATGCGGCGCTGGTTTTAAACGCTATATCAGGTTACGATACCAATGATTCGACCTCGGTGAATACCCCCGTGCCGGATTATACCAGATGCCTTACCGGAGATATCAAAGGCATACGCATAGGCGTCCCCAGAGAGTATTTTGTGGATGGAATGCAGAAAGAGGTGGCAGATACCGTGAAAGCCTCTGTCGCCAAACTGGAAGAACTGGGAGCTGTAATAGACTGGGATGTATCGCTCCCAAGCACTCCCTACGCATTAGCTGTTTACTATATCATCGCCCCGTCGGAAGCCTCAGCCAATCTGGCACGCTACGATGGCGTAAAATACGGCTTTTCCTGCCATGACGCGGAGAATATGTGGGAAGCGATGGAAAAGACCCGTGAAATCGGTTTTGGGCCCGAGGTAAAGCGGCGTATCATGCTGGGTACTTATGCCCTCTCTGCAGGCTACTATGACGCCTATTACCTCAAGGCGCAGAAGGTGCGCACGCTTATCCGCAGGGAGTTCGAGCAGGCATTCGAGAAATACGATGTGCTGGTAACCCCCACCTCCCCCACCGTCCCCTTCAAAATCGGAGAGAAGGTGCAGGACCCTGTTCAGATGTACCTTTCGGATGTATTCACGATTCCCGTAAATATTGCCGGGCTGCCGGCCATCTCCATTCCGGCTGGATTTGCCGATGGGCTGCCGATAGGCGTCCAGATTATCGGGAAATCCTTCGCAGAAGAGAACATATTGAAAGTTGCCCATGCCTACCAGCAGGCTACCGACTGGCATAAGAGAAAGCCGCAGATTTA
>CAZJVO010000042.1:0-12051 GCA_964549815.1 uncultured Dehalococcoidales bacterium
AAATTTTAAAATTTCATACTATTATGATAATATAGATAGTTAATTTGATAGACAGGAAACGGAGTGAATTATGACACCATTACCAAAACGAAAAACAGCCAAGGCCCGACAGGGTGAAAGACGCAGTCACCTCGCCTTAACCCCGAAAGCCCTTATGAATTGCCCACAATGCGGCAATGCCAAACTTCCGCATCATGCCTGCAGTACCTGCGGGAATTATGATGGGAGAGAAGCAGTGGAAATAAAGAGCCCGAAGAAGAAAACACCCTGATAGTCCCTATCAACCAAAACATCGAGATATATGCGATATCAGATAAAAAGAATATTTTAACCATTGAGGGTCGCTTGCATTCCTGCATCCGTAAAAACGGAATTAAGGAATAAAAAGCGGCCTTTATCTTGGTTATATAAATCAAGCACCAGCCGGAAGATATTGATTCTGTCGGCGCTTATCTCGATTTAAGAAAAATTTCCGATAGCGGGCTCTGGGCATCCCATATAGACAGGACATATTTGAAATTCTATATATAAATATTAGAATATTAATAAAGGCTATTCATAAAAAGCATTAAGGTGAGATGTTGCAGAGATGTGATAGATTATCAATACGGACTTATGCGGTGATATAATAACAGCTGACAATTTTGAGCGAGCGGAGTTCATATTATGACAGGAGCTAGAAGAAAGGCCAGAGCGGTTGCTCTGCAGGTACTATACGAGGTAGATGCGGTTGGGCATAAACCTGAGGATGTTATAAAACACTCCCTTGAGGAAGAACCATTGACCGAAGAAAATATTGCATTTGTTAAAGAACTGGTTTCAGGAGTTCTGAACAATAAAAAACAAATCGATGCCAATATCAAGCAATTTGCACCTGCATGGCCGATAGCCCAGATTTCTGTCATAGACAGGAATATACTCAGGATTGCTATCTTCGAAATTTTATTTGATGATAAAACACCAATCAAAGTAGCAATAAACGAAGCAGTCGAGCTGGCTAAAAACTTTGGCAGCGACAGCTCACCAAGGTTCATCAACGGAGTTTTGAGCTCTGTCAGCAACCTTGCAACCAGACAGTAAAATGGAGGTTAACAGTGGCGACAGTTTCCGAAAGAATTAAAAAAATAATCGTTAATCAACTGGGAGTGGACGAAAGGGAAGTTGTTCCAGAAGCCAGTTTTATACAGGATTTAAATGCAGATTCACTGGACCTGGTAGAACTTATTATGGCGATAGAAGAGGAATTCAGTACTCCCGAAAACAAAGTAAGCATATCCGACGAAGATGTAGACCAGATTAAGACAGTGCAGGATGCCATCGACTATATCAAAGACCTGGGTATCCCGGATATACAGGAAAGTGCACCGGAGCCTAAACCGTTTGCTAAGACCGGCAGCCCTAAACCCGTTGCTAAACCCGATGTTTCCAAACCAGGCACTAAAGTTGACAGTGCCAAACCAGCCAATCACAAACCAAACATGAAAAGCTCTGCGCAAAATAACACCGGTAGCAAGTAGCTGCACTTCCCGCGGTTAACTTTACGGCCTTATAGTTGGGTACTGCCTGCGTCAATCTTATTTATCCAGCATCTCATAGCAGGGAGATGTTTATAACCTGTCCTTTTATAAGGCTAAGGGATGCAGGGCATTTACTCCTTATCGTGGTCGAAGAATTAAGGACGATAAGATAAAATCTGGTTACGTTGACACATCCTGCGAGTCAGAAGTAGCGGTTACGGTCGGGGTATTAAGCAACACAACCTTCGGCCGAACAGGGAATTTCTGCATCCCTCGACCTAACGGTCGGGGTATTCGTGTTAGGGAAATATAAATGCTCGCGTTTATAAATGAACGCTCTTAAGATTACCGATACGTCTATATTTGATAGCTTCTTTAAAAGTAGTTAGCGACACCTGCTCTGCCATCTTGCTTAACCTGACAACATCCACCAGATATTCCTGCCTCGAGGTATGTACCTTGGTGCCAAGATAAACCTCAGATATTTGATAATCCCTCATGGCAGATTCTATAAGCAGCCAGATATCCACCCCCCACCCATCCGGCCAGTCGCGGGACTTAAGGAGGGTTTTGAAAAGCTCTGCGTTGGCACATATTTCCCCGCTTAACGGCTGATTGAAATGAGAAATTTCAGGGAAGAATACCCCGGACAATGGCTTGGCAACCAGCTTGGTAACGGCACCATCGTATTCAGCCCTTCTGTAATATCCGCGAGACATATCGCAGGCTTTCTCGATTACTGGCTCTGCCAGCAAATCCACCCACTCCGGAGTCAGATTGATAATATCCGCATCGAGAAATAGGATTTGCTCCGCCCCCCTCTTAATTGCTTCCTTAACACCATCCCTCATGGCTGTTCCCTTGGCAGGATAAATATTCTTGCTTTGCCTGACAACTATTGCCCCCGCATCCTTAGCCTCTTTCTTAGTATTATCTCCAGAGTGACCGTCCACAACCATTATCTCCGGTTGGAACTTACTCTTTCGCACTGTCTCTATGCATTGTGCTATAGTTTTACCCTCGTTGCGAGCAGGAAAAATAACAAATAAACTCATCTCTGCCCCCTTTATAATTATTTACAGGTCAATCCCTATATGGTCGAGCGAGCCCTCTACACACAGCATAATAGACCTGCAAAGAACCATGGCAGTTTTGGTCGGCATCGTCATCTCCCCCCTCTTCCCCTCATAATCCCAGAATTCAAAGGCAATCCCATTTTCATCCTCATGGCGTACAACCAGCTTTTCGGCATCTACGGCAATATCGTATTCGACGCCGGAAACAAGTTTTATCCATGTTCTTACCGGATAGGACATCGTTGAACCTCCTTACCAGATGCAGACATCGTATCTGCTATCTTTTATATTGTTATTTCTGTTTTGATAGTAAATCCCTCCTATCTATTAACAACCCCATTATACTATCTACATGCGGTTAGATAAATAGTTTTACTAAAATATTTATCGATTTAGAAACAAATGGAAAGTTTACTTGACATTACCCGATACCATCATTATAATATGATGTAAAGTTTACTTGTCATAGGAGGTCGAAAGCACATGAAAAACAGGCTTGAAGAACTGAGAAAAAAGGTCGGGATTACGCAGGAGATGCTGGCAGAAAATCTGGAGGTATCCAGGCAAACCATCGGGTCGCTGGAAAGCGGAAGATACAATCCGTCCATCGTACTGGCTTTCAAAATCGCACGCTTTTTCGGTGTAACCATTGAAGATATATTTATTTTTGAGGAGGAGAAATAAGATGAAATCCGGGACAAAACAATTATTGTATATTCTGGGAATTATCGCTGGTATAGCACTGGTAATTGCAGGCATATTTTTTAAAGATGCCGAACTTAAGGGACTCATGGGCGTTTGTGTCGGCGTCGGGGCAGGACTTATCGGCATGTTTGTCTCCAATCTTATCACACTCAGGATAGAAACCAAACACCCGGAGGCATTCATCCAAAAGAATATCGAGGTCAACGACGAACGCAATACTATCATCAGGAATAAAGCTAAAGCCAAAGCTAACAATATCATCATGCTGGCAATAATGCCCATCCTCACCCTGGTATTTATACTGGTAGACACGGAATTGTACGTTACATTGACCATGGTAGGACTGATATTGCTGAACCCGATATTGTATCTTGTCTATTCGAATTACTATAACAAAAGGATGTAACAGAAGGGCGTGATTACTGCGAAACCCTGCGGTTGACGCAGGGTTTCGCTTTTACCGACACAACAAAAATGAATTTGAAACCAGTCTATAAACCTCATCTTGCATGGTTGGATTATTCACACGACAGATGCCCCCCGATAACTTTAACAATTGCTAACAAAAAGCTATAAATATCGTTTTATATTATAGGCATACAAAAATACAGATGCGAAAGGTATCGACCACAGATAAATAGAAAGGAAATCACTATGTATAGCTTTTTTGAAACGGCTTTTGCAGAGTATGAAAATAAAATTAATAAAATGATCAGTGCTCTGGAAGACGAGGCAAATTATCTCCAGCAACTTATCGAGAAATTAAATAAAATTTCCGATGAATGGCAGACCATCGAGGATAGCCTGCTGCACTTCCGTAAATACGGGGCAGGGAACCCCTGTATTTACCCTGCCGAACAGAATGAGGCAATTGAAAAGGAGCTGGAGGAATTGATACTCTGCATCGTAAACGAAGTAAACAATAACCCTCCCGGCACAGTTTCTTTAAACTGACGGTGCACCACTGGATTGTAATCATCCGTGCTTTACAGGCTGCTTATCTTACCGATCAACGGGATAAACAGCACCAGAATCCCGATAACCAGCGCAGTCAAAGCAGAGAAAAATACAGCAGCCGCTGAGACATCTTTTACTGTTTTTATGGCAGGGTTCTGTTTCCCGTCTGCGACTTCACTGCTTAATCTTTCTATTGAGGTATTAAACAGCTCGGAAACCAGCACAAAACCAATGGCAAAGGCTACCAGGCACCACTTTGCCCACGGAAGCCCCACGTACAGCCCAAGGATAATCACTAAGACAGCGGCAACCAGGTGGATTTGAAAATTACGCTCTGTCTTTATAGCAGCCTGGATTCCCTCAAAAGCATAACCGAAACTTTTAATAAGCCTTTTCATTGTTAATTATACCCCCTGCCTGCAACCTTCAGGCTAATCTATAATCTTACCCCACACCCCATCCCTGTAAAGAAACTCCAGCGAGGTGTTTGTTATCATATTGGTTAAATCCTTATTGCTTTCGGTATATATCTTAATATAATTACCTGTATAGCCATTCCAGATACCTTTATCGGACTGCTCCCAGAGTACCGAAAGATTCCTACCCAGAAAACTGCGATGGAATGCAGCAGCCGACTCCTCAGCCAGAGACAGCATCATATCACAGCGCTTTTTCTTCACCTGCGGGGATACCTGATTGGGCATTACATCTGCCGCAGTGCCTTTCCTTTTAGAGTATGGAAAGACATGAATGCGGGCAAAGCCGACTTTTTTACAGAAATTATAGCTCTCTACAAACTCTTCATCGGTTTCTTCAGGAAAACCGACAATAATATCGGTTGTAATTGCCGCATCCCCTGCCACAGAGCGGATTAAGGAAACGGCATCGAGATAATCAGCCACAGTATAACGTCGATTCATTCTCTTTAAAACCGGGTCGCTGCCGCTTTGCAGGGAAAGATGGAAGTGAGGGCATAATCTTTCGTTGTGCCATAATGAGATTAAATCGGGAGTAGCTTCCTGCGGCTGGAGAGAAGATAACCTCAACCTCCTGACATCTGTATCCTGCAGTATTATGTCAATCAACCCCTTCAAATCCAGCCCCTCATAATCGTATGAGCCGATTTCGGTGCCCGTCAGAACTACTTCCTTATACCCGCGGGAGACTTTATCGTTAATCTCATTCACAACCTGTTCGGGTGAAACACTTTTCTCCCTACCACGCACATAAGGCACGATGCAATAGGCACAGAAATTATTGCAGCCATCCTGTATACGTATAAACGAGCGAGTCCTGAATTTATCGGTGAGGCTATCGGGAGGAGCTGCACCACTGACAACCGGTATTAATCCCGCTTTCTGTAAAATTTGGGGGAGCCTCATCTTATCCTTATTGCTCACAATCAGTTTAACACCATCGATTTCAGCAAGTTCATGCGAAGCATGCTCTGCATAACAGCCGGTGACAACAAGAAAAGCCTCCGGACTGCGCCGGTGAGCCATCCTTAACAGATGCCGCGCCTTACGGTCGGCGATATGGGTAACAGTACACGTATTCAGTACATAAATATCGAATTCTTCATTGGGGCTGACTATTCGATAGCCTGATTTTACAAATTGCTCTATCAGGGCTTCGCTCTCAGCCTGATTCAGCTTGCATCCCAGCGTATCGAGTGCTACACGCATTGCACTGTTTTCTCTGTTCAATCCACACGCTCACAACCTGTCGAGTATTCCAGACAGTTAATTATAA
Source organism: uncultured Dehalococcoidales bacterium (assembly GCA_964549815.1). GTDB lineage: Bacteria > Chloroflexota > Dehalococcoidia > Dehalococcoidales > UBA5627 > UBA5627. Next base: position 6,008 of record CAZJVO010000042.1, read on the forward strand.
TATATTTAACCATCGCAATATTTTAACAATTTGCGATGGCTACAGTATCAGAATGGCAGGTTTTAAGATAAAGAGACTTTATGATTATATCACAGCTTTGATGACAGGTCTTAAACATTCAGCCTGCGGTCTTGATAAATGAGGAGCAGCAAGGGCAAGTAATCTTACCCCAAATATTGCATGTAACCCTACTTTAAATACCTGTTAATTTATCAGGGAGTCTCTCTTGGATTTTCATAATCACAAAAAGAAAGGGCAGGGTATTATTCCTGCCCTTTTCAGCCTGACGCTGATTGGTATTTAGAGCTCTTTCTCCAGAATCTTTTTCTTTAACGTCTCCCACTCGCTCTTCTTTAGAACGCAAAGATTCCCATCCTCCCCAATTTCGACTCGCTCCTCATCGACTTTGACCACCGGACAACAGCTTTTTTCGCCACAAAGTGTAACAACCTTCATTTTTAGACCTCCATGCTGAATTTATACATTTCTGTATATCGATATAATCATAGAATACTCATATCTATATTGTCATTGATGAAAGTCACACACCGACAAAACCCCGTATAAATATCCGAACATTTGTGCTATTATGTTATTCAGACACAGGTAGATAAAATCAAAGGGTTCTGATTATTCACCTCATAGCGATATTTATCTGCCTTAACGGAGGAATCGATGCAGAAGAGTACAAATAAGACTGAGAGAACAGGAAGAGGCGCACCGGAGGGCAACCAGTATGCACGCAAGCACGGCTTTTATTCCAAAGTGCTGGATGAAGACGAACAAATGGATTTTGAACAGGCAACCTGTGAGGAAGGATTGGATAATGAAATCGCATTACTGCGCACCAAGATAAAATCCGTTCTAAGGCATGACCCTGAAAACATAGAGCTGATTATGAAGGCTCTGGCCACCCTCAGCGGGCTTGTAAGGACCAGATACAACATCGGTAAAGAGGATAGGGCGGGGCTCAAGGAAGCCATCGGCAATGTTTTGAAAGATGTTGCCCTACCGCTGGGCATCAGCCTCGGGAGCCTGTTTGATAAATAGGCTCCGCCCCTACCAGAAAGAGATTGCCGTTGCCATACTGGATAGCGTATTTCACCACAGAGGGATTACCTTTTCGGTGGAGATAGCACGGCAGGGCGGCAAGAATGAGCTCTCCGCTCAGCTCGAGCTCCTGCTCCTGACGCTATTTATGCCGAGTTCCAGGAACATCATAAAATGCGCCCCCACCTTCAAACCGCAGGCGTTAATCTCGATGGCTCGCCTCAAAGACAGGTTGAACGACGCCGGCTTCGCTAACATCTGGAAAGCGGAACAGGGATATATCATCAGGCTGGGCAATTGCCGCACCGTTTTTCTTTCCGCCGAGGAATCTGCCAGCGTGGTGGGCAATACTGCACATATACTTCTCGAGATAGACGAATCGCAGGATGTCAGCAAAGAGAAGTACACTAAGGACTTCAAACCTATGGGCAGTACCACAAATGTGACTACCGTGCATTATGGTACGGCGTGGGATGACACTACCCTGCTGGAAGAGGTCAAGCAGCACAATCTCGAACTGGAGAGGAAAGATGGCATCAGGCGGCACTTCCGCTGCGACTGGCAGGAAGTGGCCAGATACAATACGGATTATCTGGCATATATCGAGGCTGAGAGAGAAAGGCTGGGCGAGAATCACCCACTTTTTCGCACACAGTACTGTCTGCTGCCCGTTTACGGCGGAGGCGGTTTCCTGGATGTACAGCAAAGGGCACAGATTCAGGGTAAACACATGCGACTGCATCAGCCGGATAAAAGCAGGACATACATAGCCGGCATCGATATAGCCGGGGAAGGCGGGGAAGGGGAGATGGCAATACTGCGCAGCTCAAGGTCAGCAAGGGACTCCACGATTATCACCATCGGGGAACTGGACCATAGCGGAATTGATGAGATTCAAAAGCAGCCGCAAATTAAAATCGTGGAGCACTATCGGTGGACGGGCAAGAAGCATACCGAATTATACCCGCAGCTCGTAGACATACTGGGAAAAGTGTGGAACTGCCGCAAGGTGGTAATAGATGCAACCGGCATAGGTTTGACAGTAAGCTCGTTTTTACGAAAAGCACTGGGGACCAGAGTGAGCCCCTTCGTTTTTACCCCCGGCTCCAAATCCGAGCTGGGATTCAATCTGCTGGCCGCCATCAACTCCGGGAGATTGAAGATGTACGCCGCTGACGGTTCTGAGGAATATAAGGAGTTCTGGGAGCAGGTAGAAAAGTCGAAAAGCCACTACCGCCCCAACCAGACGATGAACTTCTACGTCGAGCCGTCTCAGGGACACGACGACTTTTTGATGAGCCTGGCACTTCTGGTAGAAGCAGGAAAAGACTATTCTCCGCGAAAGGCTAAGGGGAATGGGTCATAATAAAATTCATAGGGGAGACCAGTGGTCGCCCGCCTTTATGACAGCGAGTATTTGTCATTCTTCAGTCCCGATAAATCGGGACTGAAGAATCCATGGGGTGGCATTTCCACCCATAATAATTCCGTTCGCCCTGAGCTTGACGAAGGGCACGAACTCAGAATGACAAGGCGTAGGGGCGGGCAATGCCCGCCCGTCGCGTGCGGACGCCCCATGGTCGTCCCTACGTAATATTAAAGAACTGACATTTTTCCCCTCGCTGTGTACGGAGAGGGAAATTGAAGGGGTGAGGTTTAAAATATAATGTCATGCTGAGTTCGTGGGGGTCGAACGAAGCATCAGGGGAGGGGTGATTATTCGTAAAATTACCCCCTCATTTTCAGAGGGGGTAACGAATATTCGATTGATTTACCGGTAATCTTAATTCTAGTAAGAGCTGTAAGCCAGCCTTCTACCCAGCCAGATGGCAAAGATGAAGACGACCACCACCCCGATGCCTATCCAGACCCACATCAGCCATCCTGGCATGCTGCCACCGACCGTGAAGGTGCTGGTGTTACTATATGAGGAGTTGCCTGCCGCATCGGTAGCTTTCACTCTCCAGTAGTAGGAACCGTCATCGGCCAGTTTTGCTAATTCCTGACCTTCCGTCAGCGTGTAGGTGGATGCAGTTAAACTGGCAACATTGAGCACGATATTGGTGAAACCGCTATCGGTTGCAATCTGCAAGGCATAGGTTACCGGCAAACTGGCATCGGTAACATCGCTCCAGTCGAAGGTTATAATCTCCTTTTGTTTGGAGGCATTTTCCGGTAATGTGAGAGTCGGAGATGGCGGAGCTACTTCTTCCATGGCAAAAAGTAAGGAAGAAATGGTATTAGTGCCATCGCTTACCTCAACCGTTCGTATGCCGCCGGGGCTGGCAGGGACCGGGAAGGTAGCGCTGAAGGAACCATTAGGAGTCGTAAGCGTACCTGAAGCTACCACCGAGCCGTTATATTTTATTGTCACCGCAGTACTTGCCGTAAAGCCGGTTCCAGTAACCGTAACCGAAGTTCCTACATTACCGCTTACAGGTGCTATAGAAGCGTTGGCATTAACGGTAAACTGCGCCGATTTACTGATGACGCCGCTGGTAACAGCCAGGGTATGAGCCCCACCCGCAATAGCAGGAATATTAAAACTGACGGTGAAACCGCCGTTGGCACCCGCAGTTGCTGTCGGCAGATTGGGGTTGGCTGCTCCATCGATAGTAAATGTTATCGTGCTGCCCGCCGCAAAGTTGGTGCCGGTAATGGTAATCGATTCGCCGACCTTGCCGCTGTTTTTATCCAGGCTTATGGTGGGGTCTACAACAGTGAAATTAGCTGTTTGTGTACTGCCGGCAATAACCCTTACTTCATAAGTGCCCGCCGCCACCATCGGAACAGTAAAGATAGCGGTGAAGCCGCCGCTCGCATCGGTTACCGATGGATTAAGAGTTAAAGGAGTATTGCTAAAAGTAGCTACAATGGACGTGCCACCGGGAAAACCGGTACCGGTTATGGTGACCGTCGTTCCGGCAATGCCCTGAGTTTTATCCAAAACCATCTTGGGGGTAACAGTAAATGTTTGCTGTACTGCTCCTACTTTTATGGCATGAGCGCCGGAGACAGCCGCCGGTATGGTAATCTGCTGTGTAAAATTACCGCTGGCGTCGGTGGTGGCCGTGCCGACCGTAATGTTATCGAAAAGAATAGTTAAGGTAGTGCTAGGCGAAAAATTGGTTCCGGCAGCGGTTACCGTATCCCCGACATTACCGGTGTTTTTGCTCAGGGTGATAACGGAATTTAAAGCTACCGTAAAGTTAGCAGAAGCAGTAATATTGTCGTTGCTCTCATCTTCAATTGTTATGGTGTATGTACCAGCAGCCGCAGTTGCCGGTACAGTTAATAGATATGTTATACTGCCAGCACTGTTGGTCCTATCAGTCCTTACCGCAGCATTATTATCATCAATCTTGGTACTTCCGAAATAAATATCAACATACTTACTTCGGTTAAAACCTTCACCATAAACAGTTATTGTACTTCCAGCGGCTCCACTAGTTGCACTCAGTGTTATAGAAGGAGAAACTGTAAAAGTAAATTCCTCCTCCACTCTTGAATTCCCACCTATAACTTTGATAGTATGAGTACCTTTTATACTGGGGGGAACAGTAAAAGTAAAACTGAACGTTCCATCCTCATCAACCTGGTCATCGCCCTCTGCAATATAATCATTAATCTCAACATTATCATATTTCAGGACAATGTATTCTTCGGGAGCAAACCCTTCTCCCGTAATCTGAATAGGGTCTCCTACCATGCCTTGAGTATCACTAATACTTGCTTCAGCAATTCCATGGATATAATACTCGGCTACAAAAAGTATATCCGTATCTGAATAAGCTGCAGTTGTATCCGTCCCTGGATGATATTGTGTAACATAAAAATAATAAACACCGCCATGTAGTTCGCTTTCATCTACAGTTCCATCTAAAAGACTGCTCGGAAGATTCAATACGGGGATATAACTGCTTGTTGCTGGTGCAGTATAGAAAAGAGATTCCCACTCCTTATATGTTTTGACCTCATCACCTATATCATCGCCTTTGCTGGCCTGTTGGCTTGAAAAATACAGGCTATAATATGTGGATGTTGTACCGGTTAAAGTAAGTGAAATATCATCATTCTTCAGCCCTTCAGCTTTTCCATAATACGGATTTGTTGACGCAGTTCCTTCTGTATTCGTAACCACCAAATTAGTAACGGTAGCCGCCGCCATAACCATAGATGCCGGAAGCGCCGTCAGCATCAACGCCAGGCTAACGAATACCCCCAGCACACGTAATATACCTTTTTTCACTCTTTTCCTCCCCGAATAATTTCTTGTTTGATAGCCTTGTTTTACTTAATCCTTTTTATTGTTATCTAGGATAAACTGATATAAAACTTTTGTCAAGCTAATCTATTCGTACTTTATAACGTCAGAGGCTACCAAAAGTTAGTATCCCACGGGGAATATTTTTTCCCATGACTATGACAAAATACCGTTGACTATTTTAGAACATTTGTGCTATTTTAATATCACTCAGCGGGATATGAGCTGAATGAATTGACAATGGAGTTGAGAGCGATGGAATTAGAACCGACAATAGAAGCTGAGCTGGATTTACCACCCGAGTATTGCCACTACCATGATGAAGGCTGCGAACTGGCGGAATCCTGCCTGAACTGCCCTTTCCCGGAATGTATTTACGATGAACCCGGAGGCAAGCAGAGGCTGCTCAAGGAGCAGAGGAATGCCGAGATTGTAAAGCTGTTCAGCACCGGTAAAAAGAGCGTCAAAGAACTGGCACAGATGTTTAATCTAAGCGTCCGCACTATCCAGAGGGCGCTGAAAAAACAACGCCAAAAACTTTAGTACTAAATGACGAGTGTTAAAGAAATGACAAAAAAGGGAGCGAATCAATTTGTCATTGCGAAATCCCGACCTGTCGGGATGAAGCAATCTCTACCGCTGATTTCAATATGGCTATCGTAATTATTAAATCGCAGCAAAGAGATTGCTTCGTCCTCCTGCGTCGTCCTCGCAAAGACATTATAGAGGA
>CAZJVO010000043.1:0-11492 GCA_964549815.1 uncultured Dehalococcoidales bacterium
TTTTTTGACATATTTCTCTAAAGCTGATAACTTTTATATCTATGACAACAACAATTATCGCCGGAGTAATTTTTATAGCCGGGCTGTGTATTGGTGTATTTATTTTCCTGTATCTTGCCTATTTCAAGAAAGCGCCTGCCGGCAAATCATGTACCGCAGATGGGATAGTTGTGGGGACACCTGCCAAAACAGGAATGACCTTCGAGTGGAAATATATCACGCTGCCGCTGATAATCTTTTTTATCTCGGTAATTATCGCCGCCATCTTTTTCCCTCAGCTTCCGGAGCAGGTAGCATACCGTTTTAGCTCCGAAGGGACAGCCGAAAGCTGGATGAGCAGGCTCGGCATAACCGCAGTTATGATAGGTTTGCAATTCTTTATTATAGCTCTGGTCATACTGGTCGTCAGGGTAATAGTTAATTTTGGTAAGGCTATAGAACAAACGGCCAGCAATTTCAATCCCGACAGATTTATGCTGCTTATAGGTAACATTGCAGCTCTACCTCAACTGGTGCTGGCAATAGTTATGTTCGATATTTTTAGCTTCAATATCACTGAAAAACACGTATTATCGATTTGGCTGATAATTCTAATTCTGGCAATTATCGGCGCTATAATTTTAACCGTCTTTTTTATAAATGCACTGGCAAATGCCCGACGCGTAAAAAAATGATGTATCTAAACAAGGAGTTCTGGATTGTCTGAAATAAATCAGGTTAGCATGGAAAAAATCGTTTCCCTCTGCCGCAGACGCGGCTTTATTTTTCAAAGCAGTGAAATCTATGGGGGGCTGTCGAGCTGCTGGGATTACGGTCCCCTCGGCGTGGAATTAAAACGCAATGTAAAAGAAGCATGGTGGAAGGCCATGGTGCATAATCGCGACGATATCGTCGGACTGGACTGCAGCATACTGATGCACCCGGATGTATGGAAAGCCAGCGGACATGTCGACGGCTTCTCCGACCCGATGGTGGACTGCAAGGTCTGCAAGATGCGCTGGAGAGCCGACACGCTGGAAACGACCGTTTGCCCGTCATGCAGCGGCGAACTGACCGAACCACGCCAGTTCAATCTGATGTTCAAAACCTTTATGGGTCCCGTCGAGGATGAGGCCAGCATCGTGTATCTGCGCCCCGAAACGGCACAGGGCATCTTCGTAAACTTCCAGAATGTGGTCAATACCACCCGTAAGAAATTGCCTTTTGGTATTGCACAGATTGGAAAGTCTTTCCGCAACGAGATAACGACCGGAAACTTTATCTTCCGCAGCCGTGAGTTCGAACAGATGGAAATGGAATTCTTCTGCATACCGGGCACGGATGAAGAATGGCACGAATACTGGCGCAATGAGCGCATGAACTGGTACCTTAAACTGGGCATCAGTCCGGAAAACCTGCGTTTCCGCAAGCACAGCAAGGAAGAACTGGCACACTATGCCAAGGGCTGTTATGATATAGAGTTCATGTTCCCCATGGGATGGGCTGAACTCGAAGGCATCGCCAACCGCTGCGATTTCGACCTTACCCAGCATTCCAAATTCAGTGGCAAGAGCCTGGAATATTCGGACAGCGAAACCAAAGAGCACGTCATACCTTACGTCATCGAGCCTTCGGCCGGCGTAGACCGCTCCGTATTGGCATTCCTCTGCAATGCCTATTGCGAAGAACCGGATAAAGATGAAATACGCACGGTATTGAAACTGCATCCTTCGCTGGCACCGTATAAGGTTTCTATACTGCCTCTGAGCCGCAGGGAAAACCTGGTTAATATGGCCAGGGATATATATAATACTCTCAGACAGCAATGGATAACCAGCTATGATGACTCACAGAGCATCGGCAGGCGATATCGCAGACAGGATGAAATAGGCACTCCCTATTGTGTAACCGTCGATTTCGATTCGCTGGAAGATAAACAGGTTACCATACGCGAACGTGACAGCATGAAGCAAATCCGCATCCCCGTCAGCGAGCTGACAAAGACGATAGCCGCCAAGCTGGCCGGGGAGCCGTTCGATGTTTTACCGCCCGGGGGACGTTGCTTATAAGCGTCTTGTCAGCCGCTTTACTCCATAAGTGCTCAAGGGCCATGGTGCATTATATTTATAGCCTATTCAATAGAATAAGTGAGCATTGAAGTTAAACAGAGAAGCCTTCCTGTGATAGTTAGCTGTGCTCCCCAAAGGCGAGCCTGCAATGCCACAATCGGACGTCCGCCGGGTCATCGACGTAAAAAGATAAATGGCCAAGCATACTTGCATCAATCATGGGCTTTACCACTTCAGGACCTTTCGATTCGTCCAGAGAGCAGAAATAACAATGTAGCCGCCCATAACACCTGCCCTGAGTCTGGCGAAGAAAGCCTGCCGAACTATAGCGGCTTTGAACTACTTGTCTCCCCTTAAGATCAGCTTTACGCATCAGACGGCCAATAATGACAAACTAAAAGGGGTATGCCCCTTTTAGAGCATACCCCTTTTAAGACCAATACTCAGTTAGCTATTGGACTTTGTTCTTTCTGTAGCAGTCGCTGCAATAAACTGGCTTATCGCCACGCGGTTCGAATGGGACTTCAGTTTCTTTACCACATTCCGCGCATACAGTCGGGAACATCTGGCGTCTTCCGCCAGCCCCGCTGTTACCTGAACGTTCTGCTTTCCTGGCCTGACGACAGGTAGGACAACGCTTCGGTTCATTGGTATAGCCTTTGGACTGAAAAAATTCTTGCTCTTCAGCACTGAAAGTAAAAGTGGCGCCGCAGTCAGAGCAAACTATAGATTTATCCTTTAAGCTCATTGGATGACCTCCTTCCTTATATTAGTTGGTAAGTATTATGGTCATCCGTTACCTGTAAATAATTCAGAGAGCATACGTTGAGGGAATTTCTTGAGGAGCTAACTATTGCTACAGAAATATAGTACATAATGACCTAACTTAAAACCACCAAAATCAGAATACAATAAACGGCAGTAATTTGTCAATAATATTTTTGGTGTTTTCGTGGTAAACTTTTAAAATCATGTGGAGTTCCCAAATGCTGCAGAACTCTTAAGGTGCCCCTTGAATACCGTGAAGCCAGCCCTTAAATTAGTTCTCATTCCATCTGATAAACTTTCCCCGACCATAAGGCCGGGGTATTAAGCCGGGTAATATAAATACATTACATATATTCTGTTAAGTATTCAGCAAAAAACATACTTGCCTCACATTCGCGGCGGTAATTTAAAAATAGCAAAAAAAACTCTGGCTTAGGATAGCATTTCAATACATCATGATTTGCCTGTCATATTTGCAGCATAGCACCTTATGTGCTATCATATTATATAAGGAAATAGGTTACCGTATTCCTTAATTTTCACTTCGCCGATAGGCATAGATTATGGGAAAAGAAGAAGTACGTATCGGGTGCGAGCGGCATGAGGTTTACTGCCAATTGCGGCATGCCAGCATGATCTTATCAACGCTTTTAAAAAAGAGAGGCGCACGCCCTCTTGTACGAGTCATGACTGGAACGAATGGAGATATTTCGTTTCCTGCTTGTCGCTGTAATTGCAATAAGCCGCAATGCGCAAACGCCTGCCCAGGCGGAGCAATTACTCACGAAAAAGGACAAAGAGCACAAGAAAATGATTAAATACGACTTTTGCCGGGAGAAAGAGATTCTGGCCTGCGTTGCCAACTACCCCACCGAAGCATTGTTCCGTGTTGAATACGATGGCCGGAAACTGAAGTAAAAACAAAGTGCCCTTTTCTTATCTAATAAAATAAGGATTATACGCAAATGATAACCATAATTGATTACGGTGCAGGCAATTTACGCAGTGTATTGAATGCAATTGCCGAACTCGGTTATTCTACAAAACTGGTTGCAACACCGCTGGAAGTGTATAACGCCGATGTATTGATACTGCCTGGGGTCGGTGCTGCAGGGCATGTTATGGAAAGTCTGAGAAAATCAGAGTTGGATAAAGCTATCCGCAGTTATATATCTGAGAATCGCTATTTTCTGGGAATCTGTGTCGGAATGCAAATCCTGCTCGGAGAGACAGAGGAAGGTGGATACCACAGATGTCTGGATATAATTCCAGGGAAGGTAAAGAGATTCAACGAAGGGCTAAAGGTACCGCATATGGGTTGGAATCGGGTTAAACAGATGAAGCAACACGCCATCTTTAAAGATATACAGGATGAAACATATTTTTATTTTGTTCACAGTTTTTACACCGACCCGGCTGACAAATCGGTAATCGCCGGGGAGTCAGTATATGGCAAGCCTTTTTGCAGTGCCATAATCCAGGGAAACATAATTGCCACTCAGTTTCACCCTGAGAAGAGTGGCGAGGCAGGACTCAAAATATACGATAATTTTATAAAACTTGCCAGCGGCAATCTATAAAATCAAATTAAACAGGTTGATAAGATAATGAAAAATCTCAAGCATATAAATAATAATTTCAACGATGATAAGGTAATAGACGCCTGTTCTATATTCGGAGCTATGAACACATCCGGTAAAAGATTTTCTGGAGCCAGTGTTATAAAAGCGATTGCCAATATGCACGCCCGCGGCAACGGGCTGGGCGGAGGATTCGCTGTTTACGGACTATATCCTGAATATAAAGACCTGCATGCCTTTCATATCATGTTCCTCGGTCCCGATGGTAAAAAAGAAACGGAAGCCTATTTGAATAAACGCTTCGATATAATTCATCAGGAAGATGTCCCAAATCGAAAGACTGCAAAGGTCATTGACCCACCAGTAATCAAGCGTTATTTTCTGGATATAAGCAGACATCAACCTGATATTACAGAACAGGATGATTATATACTTCAGTCGATAATGCATATCAATATGACTCGAAAAGACAGCTTCGTCTTTTCTGGCGGCAAGAACATGGCGGTTTTTAAGGGAGTGGGATACCCGGAGGAAATAGCCGATTTCTTCGAGCTGGAGCAGTACGAGGGATATATATGGACATCGCACGGCAGATTCCCCACCAATACGCAGGCATGGTGGGGCGGTGCACATCCGTTCAGCATTTTGGACTGGACCGTCGTTCACAACGGGGAGATTTCATCCTATGGAATTAACCGCCGTTCCCTTGAAGAATATGGCTATCACTGCACCATGCAGACCGATACCGAGGTTATAACTTATGCCGTAGACTTGCTGATGCGGAAACATAAGTTACCAGTAGAAATAATGGCAAAGGTGCTGGCTCCTCCCTTCTGGGACGATATAGAGCGGATGCCAAAAAAAGAACAAGAACTGGCGCTGGCACTGCGGCAGGTTTATGGAAGCCTCATGCTCAACGGGCCTTTCGCCATACTGGTTGCCCATCACGGTGAACTAATCGGTTTAACAGACAGGATAAGGCTGCGTCCATTAACAGTCGGAGAAAAGGACGACATGGTTTATTTTTCTTCCGAAGAATCGGCGATACGACTCATCAGCCCAACGCTGGACAGAGCATGGACACCAATGGGAGGTGAACCGGTTATCGCTAAATTAAAAACAGGCTGCAACACAAAAACCGAAAAAGAGAAAGAAGCGGTTGTCGCCGGGAGTTAATTATGTTAACCAAAAGAATCATCCCCTGCCTCGATGTAAAGGACGGGCGCGTAGTAAAGGGAAAGAGTTTCGTAAATCTACGAGACGCCGGAGACCCGGTAGAGCTTGCCAATTTCTATTATAAAGAAGGGGCAGACGAACTGGTATTCCTGGATATATCCGCTTCATCCGAGGGACGAGATACGATGGTTGAAGTCGTAGAACGTATCTCGGAAAAAGTGTTCATACCACTGACAGTAGGCGGTGGTTTGCGCACTATCGATAACATCCGGCGCATGCTGCTTGCCGGAGCGGATAAGACTTCTTTAAATACGGCTGCCGTTCAAAATCCTGAAATTATCAGCGAAGGGGCTGAAAAATTCGGCAGCCAGTGCATAGTGGTTGCCATAGATGCCAAACGCATACTCGGAAGCAGGGAACCCCACTGGGAGGTTTATACTCACAGCGGGCAGAAACCAACAGGCATTGATGCATTGGATTGGGCGAAGAAAGCGGTATCGCTGGGCGCCGGAGAAATCCTGCTTACCAGTATGGATGCCGACGGGCAGCAATCAGGATATGATAACGAACTGACGCGGACTATTTCGGAAGCGGTAAGCGTACCTGTCATAGCCAGCGGCGGTGCGGGAACCCCGCAAGACCTGTACAATGCGCTGGTTCTGGGGAAAGCCGATGCGGTGCTGGCAGCCAGCATACTCCACTATAACAATTATTCTATCAGTGATATTAAGGAATACCTTTCTAATAAAGGTATTCCAGTAAGAAAATAAAAGGTAAAAAGATGAAGACATTGCTAACTCCTAAATTTGCGGTAATACGGGACACTGAAAAATGCACGCAGTGCCAGGCCTGTGTTATTCAATGTAGTTTTAATGCCAACTATTTCGATGCGGAAGAAAATGTGGTTAAAAGCCATAACGAGAACTGCGTGGATTGCCAGCGCTGTGTGGTATTTTGCCCCACACGGGCAATTACGATTATCAATACACCACTGGACTACAGATACCACCACAACTGGACTGCCTCTGTAATCGAGGATATAAATAAGCAGGCGGAAACCGGTGGAGTTCTATTGACCGGTATGGGAACGGATAAGGATTATCCTGTTTACTGGGACCACCTCCTCTTAAACGCCAGTCAGGTAACCAATCCCTCCTTGGACCCATTGCGGGAACCAATGGAGCTGACGACATACCTGGGAAGCAAGCCGGAAAAAATTGAAATCGATGAAAAAACTCATGATTTACAGACCGAGATGCCACCGCAGGTAAAATTAAATGTCCCGGTGATGTTCTCTGCTATGTCTTATGGAGCCGTAAGCCTGAATGTTCAGAAATCGCTGGCCGCAGCCGCTGAGGAAATTGGAACTATGTGGAACACAGGGGAAGGTGGATTGCACTCCAGCCTGACAAAATACGGGAATAACACCATTGTACAGGTAGCCTCGGGGCGCTTCGGTGTGCACTCTGAATATCTCAATGCTGGAAGAATTGTCGAGATAAAAATAGGACAGGGTGCCAAACCTGGAATAGGCGGACACCTGCCCGGAGAAAAGGTTAGCAGTGATGTATCTTCAACCAGAATGATACCAGAGGGTTCAGATGCCATTTCACCGGCACCTCACCACGATATCTATTCTATCGAGGACCTGCTGCAGTTGGTACAGGCGCTGAAAGAGGCAACCAATTATACTAAACCGATATCAGTCAAGGTTGCCGCCGTCCATAATATAGCAGCTATTGCTACCGGCATTGTCCGTGGCGGAGCGGATATTGTGGCTATCGACGGTTTCAGGGGGGCTACCGGCGCCGCTCCCAAGATTATCAGAGATAATGTAGGAATACCCATCGAGCTGGCACTGGCTTCAGTCGATACGAGATTAAGGGAAGAAGGAATTCGCAACAAGGCTTCTATCATCGTATCAGGAGGCATCAGAAACAGTGGCGATATCGTAAAAGCCATAGCTCTGGGGGCAGATGCAGTATATATCGGGACATCTGCACTGATTGCACTTGGATGCCATGTCTGCCAGCAATGCCACACCGGCAAATGTGCCTGGGGCATATGTACCAGCGACCTCAAACTGACCAGGAGGATAGATCCAGAAATCGGGGCTCAAAGGCTGGTAAACCTGCTCCGCGGCTGGAGTCTGGAAATCAAGGACATTCTGGGAGGATTGGGAGTCAATGCTATAGAAAGCCTGCGGGGTAATCGATTGCATTTAAGGGGAATCGGACTGTCGGATACTGAGTTAGAAATCCTGGGTGTCAGACCTGCAGGGAGATAAAGAGATGACAATCGATAATATAATATCAGTTAAAATAGATGCCTCTGGCATAGACTACCGCGAACTTAACAAAAAACTCAGGGAATTGGCACTTGACGGGGCACAAAATATAGAACTCACCAATGTCTGCGGGCAGAGGTACATAGGCACAAACCTCAACAGGCAGGTAAATATCATGATACACGGGACTCCGGGTAACGACATGGGCGCATTCATGAACGGGCCAGGAATAACAGTTTATGGAAATGCTCAGGACGGCTGTGGCAACACCATGAACGAGGGCGAAATAATCGTCCACGGACATGCTGGCGATATTACAGGGTTATCTGCCAGAGGTGGTAAGATCTTTATCAAAGAAAACGTCGGCTACCGCGCTGGCATACATATGAAAGAATATGGGGATAAGAAACCCTCTATCGTAATCGGCGGCACTGCCCAGGACTTTGCAGGGGAATATATGGCAGGTGGGGTGATGATACTGCTGGGGCTGAATTTAAAAGAGGGAGAAAATCACATGGCAAAGTTCATAGGGACAGGGATGCACGGTGGTGCCATCTATTTAAGGGGCAACGTGGAGGAATATCAGTTGGGGAAAGAGGTTGGAATTACGGAGCTCGATGAAAAAGACGAAGTCATCCTGAATCGACTCGTCGGGGAATTTTGCAGGCATTTCGGTTATGATATCGAATCTATCATGAGGCGTAACTTTATGAAACTTTTTCCGCGCTATCTGCGCCCCTTTGGCAGGCTCTATACCTATTAAAAACAAAAGCAAATCTCTGATATACTTAAGCATATGTAAATACCCATTTGAGTGGTTATTATGTTCAGCATATTATTTATATCTGGAGAAAAAGGAGAACAGGCTTCTCTTTTTCAAGAGTTGTTGCAATATAGTTTTAACATCTCTTCCGTATCCTGCGAGGAGATAGAAAACGGCGAATTACCAGCCGTTACCCCGGATATGATTATTCTGGAAGTATCGGCTTCGTCCCCTACCCCCAGATCACTTAACCTAATCAACCGTTTGAAAAAGAAATCAGCGCTGCCGGTGCTGGCCATCACCAACAAAGAAGATATGAAGAGCCTGATGACGCTTAACCGGATTGATGATTTTGTTATCGCACCCTATCAAACGGATGAGCTGATATTAAGAATAAAACGGCTTCTACAAAAAGTAAAAAATATCGAGAGCGGCGATTTATTAAAATGCGACGGGCTTACGATAGACCTGGTTAAATATGAGGTTACGCTTGAAAACAGGGTAATCGAGCTGACCTTTAAAGAATATGAACTACTTTTATATCTCGCCAGTAACAGGGGGCGAGTCTTCACTCGCGAAGCTCTTCTGAATAAGGTATGGGGATTCGATTATTTTGGCGGTGACAGGACTGTAGATGTGCATATCAGGAGGCTCCGCAGCAAAATAGAAGACTCCGACCATACGTTTATCGAGACGGTACGCAATATCGGTTACAGATTCAAAAAGGGAACGGATAAATAAAGACAACGTTGCCACAAGTTCCCCAAAGAAAAGGTAAAATAATCTACTCAAGCCTTCCTGTCAGTCTGTCTGCTAACATTATCTGGAATTACTGCCCGACTAAATAAAACCATCAGGAATCCCGATTTAACACTCACGAAACATTCCCGCAACAACACGGTAACAATACCACTCTATACTGGAATATATAAAATTTCAGGAGGTGTGTATGGTTATCGATTCGGGTAACACCGCATGGTTGTTGATATCTTCGGCACTGGTGATGTTGATGACTCCCGGTGTTGCATTCTTCTACGGAGGGATGGTCAGGCGTAAAAATATCCTGTCCACGATGATGATGAGCTTCATCTGTCTGGCTCTTGTTGCCATTATCTGGGTGATCTACGGTTACAGTCTCGCCTTCGGCAACGACCTCGGCGGTATTATCGGAGGACTCAATTTCCTCGGCTTGTCCAATGTCGGACAGGAAGCATCCGATACTTACGCCACTACAGTTCCCCATCTGGCATTCATGATATTCCAGGCGATGTTCGCCATTATCACGGTAGCTTTGTTTACGGGCGCCGTTGTAGAACGTATAAAATTCAGCGCCCTGCTCGCTATCATCGTATTATGGGTAACCCTCGTTTACTGCCCGATAGCCCACTGGGTATGGGGTGACGGCGGCTGGTTGTACAATCTCGGAGCGCTCGATTTCGCAGGCGGTACCGTGGTTCATATCAACGCCGGTATCACTGCCCTGGCGCTGGTTCTGTTACTTGGCAGGAGAAAAGGATTCCCGCAGACCCCCATGGAAGCCAACAACATTCCACTGGTCGTACTGGGTGCATCGTTACTGTGGTTCGGCTGGTACGGTTTTAACGCCGGCAGCGCACTTACAGCCGGTGGTTTAGCCTCCAGTGCATTCGTTACCACTACTGTTGCAGCAGCAGCCGCCGCTTTTACATGGATGCTGATAAGCTGGATTCAACGCCGCCCGTCCGTACTGGGCACGGTTACCGGTGCCGTAGCAGGATTGGTAGCTGTTACCCCTGCAGCCGGCTTCGTTACTCCGATGGGCGCTCTTGCCATAGGTGCAGGAGCAGGAGCCATCTGTTACTTCTCACTCATGTTCATGAAGACAAACTGCATTTCGATGATTCGCTGGACGTATTCGCCGTTCACGGTGTAGGCGGTATCTGGGGCGCTATCGCCACCGGTATATTTGCCAGTTCCTCAGTTAACGGTTACAGCGGATTAATCGAGGGCAATATACATCAGTTCCTTATCCAGATACTGGCCGTAGCAGTGGTAGCTGCCTTCACTTTCGTAATGACGATGATTATAGGGAAAGTTATCGATAAGACCATCGGTCTCAGAGTCAACTCTCAGGAAGAAACCGTAGGTCTTGACCTCTCGCAACACGGAGAAAGGGCTTATGGAGGATTACTGCGATGAAGAAAATAGAGGCGATTATACGCGAAGAGAAGCTGGATTGTGTAAAAAAGGAACTGGCAAAGGCAAATTACTTTGGGATGACAGTTAGCGAAGTCAGCGGGAGAGGCAGGCAGAAGGGCATTCCCCTGCAATGGCGTGCCGGGGAGTACATGGTGGACCTTATCCCCAAAATCAAGCTGGAACTGGTAGTGCTGGATGAGGATGTCGATAAAATATTGGATATTATCGCCAGCAACGCCAGGACGGGAGAGGTGGGCGACGGAAAAATATTCGTCTTGCCGGTATCCAACATAGTGCGTATCAGAACCGGTGATAAGGACGAAAACGCCATATAGATAATCTGTCTGTAAGATGTTTAAAGGGGTTGGCTTTATTCGAGCCAACCCCTTTTTCTCCATAATTTTTTTAACAGCCGTTTTTGTAATATTTTAGAAACATTAGCCTGTTAATATTATCTCTGTAGGATAAAAACAGTCGGGAAATGAAAAAGGTTTAAGCCAGGTATTTTCTAAATCAAGGGTTAAATTAACCAAATCTAATATAAATTTTATGGGGGGGAGAAATGTACAACAAAAATAGAGATGAAGCTTGCGAGTATGTATTGAAATCAGCCAAAGAGCACGACGTTAAGTTTATTAAGTTCTGGTTCACCGACATCAATGGGTTTTTAAAGAGTTTCTCGATCACGATAC
>CAZJVO010000044.1:0-11487 GCA_964549815.1 uncultured Dehalococcoidales bacterium
CGTGTTCTTATTTTTTATCTATGTTCGTTGCTCTTTATTGATTGATAGTATGCGATGACATTACTGGTTATTCGTTCTGCACCAGCTGCCCCCTGCTTATATATTCCGTAGTGCAGTTCTTACCATTCTCCGTAACAATTACATTCTTGAATTTTATCGGCAAACCGGCTGAGGTAAAAAAGCTTTCACCGTCGCTTATTTGGAAGTGAACATGCGGCTCGCTGGTGTTGCCTGAGTTGCCGCATCGGGCAATAATTTGTCCCTGCGTAACTCTTTGCCCTATTTTAACAATTATACTGTTGGGCTTAAGATGTGCGATGGTACTGTACTCTTTATCGCTGTGCTTGATGACGATATGGTTTCCTCTCAAATCGTGGGCTTTGCATTCTATCCTTCCCCTGCCGGGTACATCGCTGTCGGGATGGTGTGAGGCAACGCTTACCACCTCCCCGTCGGCAGGTGCCAGTGCATCTTTTCCATAGCAATAATAACTTTCGAGCGCTTTGTCATCATTTGAAAAACTCTTTCCATCCTTATCGACAATCAGAAAATCATAGGCATATCGCTGTGTCGGTATACACCATGAATGGGATGTTTTTCTGTCCGTTCCGCCGTTTACCACAAGCCATTGCCCATCGAAAGGCAGTATGAATTCGGTTTCATGCGTGTAGTTATCCTTTGAAGGTAGATTGAATCTATGCCTGAAATAAATAAGGGGAATGGCAAAAGCCTGGCGGAGGCTCTGCAAAAATACAGGGAAATTGCGGAATATATCGACGAAGCCCAGTAAAAAGAATAAAAAGAAAAGGGTTAGAGTATCGTTGCCTGTGATTATACCCAGAATGCCTATCAGGCCGACCCACTTGATCCAACTCAATATATTAAAAACGATATGCATAGTCTTGATTCTACTTGTTTACCTCTTTCCATATGTAATTATGTTTTGAAAACAAAAACATGCCGTAGCTATACCAGAGCTGCGGCATTGTGTTATTTATCTTTATTAACTCCTCATTGTGCGCTGGAAGAGAAAAATCCCCACCATGAAAATGATTACTGCCCATCCGACCAGGAAAAAGATATCTCCGCTGACGGCTTCCATACCGACACCCCGGGTGATAACGGCGCGTGCAGCGCTGACAGCGTGGGAATAGGGGAACAGATTGGCGAAGGTCTGCATATATGACGGCAGGAATTCCATGGAAAACCAGACACCGGAAATGATAGCCAGAGGCATAGAGAAAAGCCAGCTTAAGGATTCGCCCTGGTTCTCCGACCTGGCAAGCGAGGCTACTACCATGCCGATACCGATGCTGCAAATAGCGGTTAACAGGAATATCAGGAATGCCAGCCAGATATTGCCTATTATATCCATGCCGAATAACCAGCCGAGGAGGATAAAAATTATTATCTGCATAATGGCAATTATGAGCATACTGCCGGAATAGCCGGCGAGAAATTCCCAGGGGCGGGTGGGGGTGGTCAGCATGCGGTATAGAAAACGAGTCTCTTTATCATGCAGCATAATGCGTCCGGAAGTCGGTATCATTATCAGCAAACCGAATATGATTATCCCTGGTGCTGTAAAGTCCATATTGGTTATTTTGGATTCGATGTTAATCGGATTGGTGTTGATGGTGATGGGTATTTCTATGCCTGCAAATGAACGGGTAAGCGAATTGACTATCGAAATAATATTTGTAGAGGAAACTAAATCGCTTTCATCATATGTGATATCAAGTACTATCTCTCCGGATGCCTGCTGACGCAGGAGGGAAACCTGTTCTCCAAAACCTTCCGGAATAACAATATAGGCTGAGACATTGCCCAGTCTCAGGTTCTGGGTGGCAGCATCGGTGTCGTTGTAAGTAATTACGTTAAGAACAGAAGCTGCCTGCAGTGCATCATCGATAAAACTCTCGGATGTCTCGCTGCAGTCGTTATCGACAACTCCTATACTGTAGCTGACTGATGAATCACCTCCGAAAGCGGCACCGAAAAGAAGCATGAATACCAGTGGAAAAGCCAGCAGAAAAGCCAGCGCCAGTACATCGCGGCAGGTTTCTTTAATATTGCGGATAAGCAGATTCCAGAATCTCATTCCCTTAACTCCTTCCCGGTGATCTTTATAAAGACATCGTCAAGGGTGGGTTCTTTGATATATACCGAGCGGATGGTTGTTCCTGCATTATGCAGATAGTCTACAATCTCCTTGAAGTCCACACGCTTATCAGTGATGGTCATTGTCCCGTCGCTTATCTGTACATCTTCGTATCTGTCTTTCATTTCCATAATGGTTTTCTGTGTGAGATTCCATGCTTTGATAATTATGGTATGTGTATCTAGCATGCTGGTTTTCAATTCCAGGCTGGTGCCCAGCGCTACTACTTTACCTTCGTCGATAATGCCGATGTGGTCGGCAAGGAAGTCCGCTTCTTCCAGATAATGCGTGGTCAACAGGATGGTTTTAACCCTTTTCAACCGAGCGATATACTTCCATACCACGCGCCTCGATTGAGGGTCGAGGCCGAGAGTGGGTTCATCGAGAATGATTATCTGGGGGTCGTTAATCAGCGCCATAGCTATATTCAATCTGCGCTTCATACCGCCTGAAAACTTTCGTACCTGGTCTCCGGCCCGGTCTGATAATCCCATGATTTCGACCAGGTCTTTTGCTCTCTGTTTAACGCTTTTCGACGGTAGTTTGTACAGGCTACCGAAAAGCTCCAGGTTCTCTACCGGGTTGAGGTGGTCGGAGAGGGTGGTGTCCTGGGGGGATATGCCGATAACTGATTTAACTTTATAGGGCTCTTTATTGATATCGTGCCCCATTACCAGCGCTGTTCCACTCGATGGTTTGAGCAGGCAGCAGAGCATGTTTATAGTGGTGGTTTTCCCAGCCCCATTGGGGCCCAGGAAAGCAAAGAGTTCCCCTTTTTTAATATCCAGGTTGATGGCATCTACTGCTACCAGGTTGCCGAATATACGCGTCAGGTCGAAGGTTTGTATGGCAAAAGAATTATCCGGCTTTCTGGCGGACAAAGGGTTTTCTATCCCCATGCTTTACCCCCTTCTCTGTTTAATTGGCTGAATTATAGCATATTTTCTGAGAGATTTTGATTAAAAGAGGGGGTAACAATTTCTTATAGGGAAGAATGTAGATTCAATTTGGGTTTTTCTTATGGCGATGAGCTATTCTGTATGGCGTAAGACGATTATATGCTGATGGTCTGCCATCTTTCACGGGGCAATTCCATCAGGATGAAAAGGTAGTTGTTGAGTTTTTTCTGCCCACAGGGATTAAATCCGCATTTTAAGAAACAGTGCTGTGCCCTGATATTGTAATCGAGCGTTTTTAAATGAACCCGCCTGAAATTATACCTGCTAAAGATATAATCCACCAGAGAAGTCATCGCCTCTGTGCCGTATCCTTTGTCCCAGTACTGCCGGTTTCCCAGAAGGATGCCGACCTCGGTTTCTGCTTTAAACCGGTTGATATTGAAGTAAGCGCAGTTCCCTATGTGTTCCCCATTCAAGGTCTCGATGGAAAATTCGTGTCTGGTCGTTGTCGGCATCTGCAGTTCCCCGAGATACATAAACAGGTATTCATTAAAAGTCATATTCAGGGGGGTGGTGGCATCCAGCTCCGCCAGCTCGGGGTCTGTTTTCCATGCATAATCGTTCGTCGCATCCCCTACCTGTTTATCGCATAACCTTACCCGGCTGTTTGTTATCATTGCTCAGGGCTCCCCAGGTCGAACCAGGGTATCGACCCCGGGTCTGTCATTATTTTTATTTCTTCTAAAGCCTGCTGAGCTGCCTCCTGTATAGCTTCGCTTCTATCTTCAAGACATTCCTCAAGCCTTTCCCTGGCCTCGTCGCCACCGATTTTCCCGAGCGCCTGTATTGCGGCAATCCTGACATCGGTATCGCTGTCATCCATCAGTTGAATCAGGAAAGGGACGGCTGCTTCTTCTCCCAGTTCACCGCAGGCACCAGCCGCTTCATAACGCAGCTCGGCAGTCGGGCTGGAAAGCTCTTTTATCAAATAATTTACCCATCCCGGGCTGCAATTTCTGCCCATGGCATAGACGGCGCTGGCTTTGAGCTTTACATCACTGCTTTCGTAAGCCTGGATTATCGCTTGTTCCACTCTGGGGAGGCTAAGAGGGGATACGGCTTCGAGTGCCCGCCTTTTTACCTCGATATCTTCAGTTTCATCGAATGTTTCCATCAGTGCTTTACACAGGAGTGGCATATAGTCGGGATGTATCTTTTTATGTTCCGCCAGCATGGCAAATCTTCCCAATGCCATAGCGGAATCTCGTCTGACCTTTAATGATGGGTCGTTTTGCAGTATTTTAATGAGCGGCTCGATAAGCGAGGAATCCTCGTTTTCCCATAACCCTTCGATTGCCTTGCTCCGTATCTCTTCTTGAGGGTCATGCAGGCGATGCTTGAAAATGGAATCGAAATTCAATTCTGTGGAATTTTCTGCCATATCTATCAACCGGCTTATTAACTCTAATTGCCGTTTGGGATTCAGCTGTTTCCATGTCAGGTCGAAGAAGTTAAGGTCTTCGGCTTTGATATCGGATAGTTCTGCCAGCTCTCTGTTTAAAAGCGGTTTATCCTCATCTGCGAGGCCTGCTATGATTAGTCTGGCTATCGATGTTTCTCCTGTATCCGGCGACATATTAATCCATATCCTCGTTCTCTTCCTCATCTTTTTCCCAGATGGGCTCGGTAAAGTAATCTATATACTCTTCCATCGCCTCTGCAGCAACCTGCTTCATCTGCTCCCTGGCTTCATTGGCAAAATTGGCTAGTTCATCTGTATTGATATCTACACCTAGCAATTGCTTGAGGGAGTTGATGATTGCCAGCGCTGCCATTGGGTTTTGCAGACGCGATGCATACGAAGGGACTTCTCCCAGCAGGCAAACGCCCTCCATATCACGCTCTTTGGCTACTCCCAGCAGCAACCCATTCAATCCGGATATCTGCAGATTCCCACCCTTTGACAGGTTGTATCTTGCCAGTTCCTGCACTATGTTTTGATTGGTACCTACCCCCCATACACGCGGCTGCTCGGTATGATGTATGCGAGTAAGTGCGGCAGCGCAGGTATATACCCTTTTCACCTTGAATCTCACCGCGACATCCAGGACACAGTTAGCCAGTTCGTATCCCTTGGCAGCAGGCTGTGCCTCACCTATGAAAAGTATCAAGTCATTTCCCACGTTCCGATTCTTCCAGTAGTAAAACTTACTCCTGGGAAACTGGGGGTCTTCTATGAGGCTATCTTTGACCAGCACCCCGATGGGGTCGAAGAAGTTAGCTGGCCTGATTTCTGCCAGGTCCTTCAAATCCAGTTTATGTGCAAAATAGGTGGCCACTATCATTGCCACGTTGCTGATGCCGGGCCAGGCAGCCAGCATATTGGGTGTATTAAGTTTGGGCCGGGCAATTATCTTCACCAGATCGGTTACCATATAATTCTACCTCCGCAATTTATAATGCCACGCTGTGTTTTTCAGTTTATTTCCGGGAGGATATCGATAAACTCGGAATATAAAACGAGGGTGTGTTGAATGAGCCCCCAATCCATTTTGAATCGCTTCCGATGGCGGCAATATCTTTTAATGCCTGATAAACATTGCCGGAAATCATGGTATTTTTAACCCTACCTGTTATTTTACCATTTTCTATCTTATATCCCAATAGCACGTTACCGGCAAAATCGCCGCCCAGCACATTTCCCTGTTCTGCTCCCATTACATACTCTATGACCAGCCCTTCTTTGATGTCGGCAAGCATATCTTTAAAAGAAATATTCCCCGGTTTTATCACCAGAACACTGGCGGAAGGGGAGGGCAGGCTGCCGCCATGACGTTCGCCGTTGCCGGTGCTGCGTGTGTTTACCATGGCTGCGGTCTGCAAATCATAATAGAAGCTGGCTGGAATCCCGTTTTCAACCAGTGTAGTGCGTCTTGTCGGAACTCCTTCGTCGTCGAACGGGCGGCTTCCAGGGCAGAAAGGAATCGATGCGTCGTCCCATAGACAGAATTTGCTATCGAAAACCGGTTTACCCAGGCTGTTTCCTATAGGCGAGGCACCTTCGAGTACGTTCTTCCCGTTGAATGCCGATATTAGCGGGGCTAACAGGGCGCTGGCCACGCCATCAGGGGTGAATATTACGGGTAATGCCCTGTCGGGAGCTTCCGACTGCTCTTTTGCCCATTCCAGTTGTCTGATAACCGGTGAAGTTACCGTCCCGATATCAGTCAGGGGATGACATGAACTATCGTCCTCGCCTACGAACAGCATGTCTGTATCGCGTATAACCGCTCCTTCAAGTCCCATACTGAAAATACTCTTGCGATACTCTGCATCAGTGCCTGCTGAATTGATTATTCTGATTGTGGCAATGCTTTTGCTGATACTGCCTTCGCAGGTAATTTCAGGGGTATGCCTTTTCACAGTGGCAATCATCTCTTCCCCCAGATTCATCATTTGCTCTGTCGAAACGGATTCGATGGCAGGGTCGTATATATCGACTACCGGGTAAGCAGAGGCAGAGGGGAATTCGTACTTTGCAGGCGTGCCGAATCGGGCGGTTTCCACAGCGGATTTTACCAGCATTGAGACATCGTCGATATCGCTGGTTACACTGTACCCCACTCTGCCATTTTTAATAATCCTTAAGGCTATGGTCTGGCTTTGCCGACTGAGGATATGCTTCAGGCGATTGTTCTCGAATTTTACCGGCGTCTGCTCGGTGGACATCATGAAAACCTCGGCAGCTTCGGCTACTTTTTTGGCCTGTTCCAGTATTCTTTCCATCAAGCTCCTCCTACCAGACAGCGGTGGATGCGGATATGGGGGCTACCGTTGGAAACGGGCAGCGGCGACTGCCCCCCCTTACCGCAGCCTCCCCCCTCATTCATATCCAGGTCATTACCGATGGCATCTATATTCTTTAAAGTCTCGAAGACGTTGCCGGTAAGGACAACCGGTCGTATCAATTCCGCTATTTTACCGTTGCGAATCATATAAGCTTCCCCTGCAGAGAAGGTGAACATCTCCATGCTGGTAGTGCCTCCATACCAGTTTCTGGCATAGACTCCCTCCTTGATATCGGCTATCATTTCTTCGAAAGTGGTGGTGCCGGGTTCAATGTAGGTATTGGTCATGCGAACGATAGGTGGGAAACGATAGCTTACGGCGCGGGCATTTCCTGTTACCTGTTCGCCCATTCGGGCGGCGGTCTCTCTCGAATGCAGCCTGCCACTGAGCTTGCCCTCTCTGATGAGATATGTTTTTGTTGCAGGGATTCCTTCATCGTCATATTTAAAACTGCCACGCAGGCCAGGTATTGCCGCCCCGTCAACAATATTTAATTCTTTTGTCCCGAACTCTTTCCCGATGGTCATCAGTTGGCGCAGATTGTCGTTTTCGTAGACAAAATCGGCTTCCGAAAGATGCCCGAAAGCCTCGTGGACGAAAACACCTGCTAGGACCGGGTCCAATACCACCGTATATTCTCCACCCTTCGCCTGCGGAGCAGCTAACAACTCCACCGATTTAGCAGCCATTTCCCTGACCTGGGAATGCAGGGTTTTGATGCGGCTGAAGTCACCGCGGCTACCCATGCTGATACTCGATTGTTGAACTTCTCTGCCGTCGGTGGCTACAGCCATCAGGTAGATGGTTATATCCGACCTTTCCTGCTCTATGAAACTGCCGTCCGAATTGATAAATATCGACTTCTTGAGGCTGTCTCCATAGCTGACTACCGACGTTTGCAGTCCGGGTGTTTGCCAGATGATGTCATTGTATTCGTTTGCCAGCTCTTTCTTATCCGAGAGCGGGATTTGAAGGGGGTTTTTATCAGGACCTATCATAATTTTATCTATAATAGGTTCTGCAGGTGCCATGTCGATATTTCCACAGGATACCAGTTTAGCCTGGCTGATTGCCTGTTCGATTCTCGATGGCAGGTCATCGAGGTTATTGAAGCTGGTGAAGCCCCATCCACCCCTGACCTTGGTGCGGATATTGCCGCCGATACTGCGGCTGGAGTCGATGGAGTCGAGCTTTTTACCTCGATAGGATATATGACTGGAACTGGTCTCTTCGAAATGCGCCTCTATATAATCGGCGTCATACTTCTTTATAATATTCGATGCTTCTTGAGCTATAGATTCAATATGTGGCAATGCGCTTCTCCATGGGGATTATTTATTTTTGTTGATTATACCAGTTTAAGTGAAATGAGGATTACAGTCAATCAGCTGGTGGGAAGTTGAGCAAAGGGAGATTATGGCAAACCTGTTAAATCACAGCGGTGAATGACGCTATGACAGACCCGCCTGTTTATACAGGATGGGGGTGGTCGGTAGTTTTTGCAGGCATTGGTAAAGGCTGTCTTTTTCTTTACTTGAAATAATGCAGGATAGCCCCGGGGTATTGCCTGTTGCTGTCAGAAAGGGCTGTAAAACAATACCCCGGTCTCCATTCGTGGTTGTGTTTATACAATTACACTATATAAGTTGTGTACCTTTTACAGTAATCTTGTATTTGTCACCGACTGCTTCAACCAGTTCGGCTTCCGTCATATCGCGCAGGCCGCTTCTTATGCGAAACAGCGGAATTCCTGTTGCTTCCGATATTTTCTCGGCAGATGACAGCCCCTGGTCTCTCAAGGCACGCAATACCTTTTTACCGGTTTCGGTCGGTTTTCCTTCAGGATTTACACATGGCATGGCTTTCCCCTCCTTTAAACTTATCTATAATTGCTTCAGACACAGGTACCAGTCGACACACTCATATCCCTGTGTGACTCTCTCCTCCGCCCCTTCCTGTGTAGCAGGTGCAGGCACGATTACCTTGTCACCCGGCTTCCAGTTGGCAGGGGTGGCTACCCCGTTGGCATCGGTAGTTTGCAGGGCATCGATGATTCTGAGGATTTCCTGCATGTTTCTGCCGGTGCTTAAAGGATAATATAAAATGGTCCTGATAATCTGTTTGGGGTCGATGATAAAGACACACCTGACGGTTTCTGTCCTGCTCTGTCCGGGGTGCACCATTCCATAGGCTAAAGCCACCTCTTTACTCAGGTCGGCGATGATGGGGAATGGGATTTTGACTCCTGTTTTTTCTTCTATGTTGCGTACCCAGGCGATATGAGAGGAGATGCTGTCCACGCTGAGCCCGAGGAGCTCCACGCCGCGTTTTTGCAATTCGGGGTAGATTTTAGCAAAGGCTATGAACTCCGTAGTACATACCGGTGTGAAATCGGCAGGATGTGAAAAAAGGATGAGCCAGCTTCCCTTATAATCATCCAGCTTGATTTTACCATGGGTGGTAACAGTGTCGAAGTCCGGGGCTTTTTCTCCCAACCGGGGGAGACTGATGGGTTTGGTCTGATATTCTTCCATTGTTTCCTCCTTTTTTGGTTTATTACCGTTCAAAATTAACTTTACAACGGGTAACAGGGCAAGTCAACCACTTTTGTCACATTTTAAAAGCCATTCATAAATTTTTGATGTGCCGTAATTTAAGACTTACATATCCTTGACAATAGTCATGGGCAGGGTTAAATTGATATGGTAGGGGTTCAAATCCGGGTATCGGCTGCAACCTCGACAAGCTGGCTTGTCCGGTTTATGCCACAGGCTGCAGGGCTGTTTCGACTGGACATCGATATTTGGGATAATTCAGTATAATCAGTATAAGCGGAGGTGTATCATATGGGGAGTAAGGGGGTTGGGCAGGAAAGAAATAACGGCAGGGCGGAACAGATAACTAGAAGGGAATTTCTCTGCAATGCCGGCTCGCTTGCCGGAGCTGCCTCTGTTCTGCTTCTCAGCTCCTGCGGGAGACAGGCGGGCGATGCCGAAACTACGGAAACGATTCCAACGGAGACGCAATCGGAAGATATTATATATAGCCCGGATACCCTGAGGGAAAACCGTATACCGCCGGGGCAACATGCAACTATGAAATGGCCTACCTTGCAGTATGGCAGTGTCCCCTGGATAGATATATCCGACTGGACCTTCACCATATCCGGATTGGTGAAGAATAATCTGGTGTTGAATTATTCCGAGTTTATGCAGCTTCCAGTGGTTAAGGTTTTCTCTGATATCCATTGTGTTACCGGATGGTCACTTCTGGATAACCTGTGGGAGGGGCCTTCTTCCCGGGTGATAGCAGGTTTGGCCGGTATAAAACCCGAAGCTAAATATGTTATCGTTAACGCCTATGGCAACTTTACTGCCAACCTTACCCTGGACGATTTTCTGGAAGAGGATGTGCTCTTTGCGGTTAAACATGATAATCAGCCGCTTGAAACTCAGCACGGTGGACCGGTGCGTCTGGTAATCCCGAGGCTTTATTTCTGGAAGAGTGCAAAATGGGTAACCGGTCTTGAGTTTACAGATAAGGACCGCCCGGGTTTCTGGGAATCTAACGGATACAATAACCATGGCGACCCGTGGAAGGAAGAAAGATACAGCTGATATCCCCATTCCTTAAAAGGCAGTGGTTGCAATGTGCTGGTTGTACTGGGGGAAGCCGGCTTATCATCTTTCAGGGTTTATGATTATTTAAACGCTGAAGGGCTTTTCGGACAGAGGCTTCCCTTACCGAAAACGGGTTCCGAATTTTGAAATTGCATATTGGCTGCCGCTGGTATTTGCAGGATATAATAGGGTATGGAATCTCAATCTTTACTTAAAGTTCTTACTCAAGCAGGCGCCGGCTCTCGCCGCAGGCTATCCGAAGCTATCAAGTCGGGCAGGGTGATGGTAAACGGAGAGACGATAACCGGTTTCAATTACCCCATCGATACTCAAAAGGATTCGGTCGTCATAGATGGGAAGCATGTGCCCATACAATCCCAGAGGCTGATTTACATAATGATGAATAAGCCTGCCGGGGTCATTACCACTGTGAGCGATGAATTCGGCCGACGAACCATATTAGACCTGTTGCCGCATGAATATAAGAATTATCGGCTGTATCCTGTCGGCAGGCTGGATAAAGATAGCACCGGCCTGATTCTGCTAACCAATGATGGCGAGCTGGCTAACCGTCTGACACATCCGCGCTTCGGGCATGAAAAAGAATATGTCGTCGGTACAAATATCCCTCTGAAAGCAGGAGAAATGCACCGGCTCGAAAAGGGCATCATGCTGGATGATGGAATGACCTGTCCGGCAAAGATAAGGCGGCTCAAGGGCGGGGATTACAGTATAACCATCCATGAGGGCAGGAAGCACCAGGTGCGCCGTATGTTCGAGGCAATGGGATATCAGGTAAAGACATTAAAGCGTATCAGGATAGGCAATTTGCAACTCGGTTCGCTGGCAGAGGGCAAGGTCAGGGAGTTGAGGCGTGATGAGGTGAAGGGGCTGAAAGGTTAACGTATATCCGCCTATCCAGTTTATTTCTTTGCCCACAGGGCTGTGGGGGAGGGGG
>CAZJVO010000045.1:0-11350 GCA_964549815.1 uncultured Dehalococcoidales bacterium
TCCGGCATTAATATCGGTTCTATAACATGTGATAGATGGAAACCATCCAGATGTATCATTGTTGGCAGTAGAACATCTCTATCCTCGGCAATACGAAAAGCACATAAAGCCGTATCGACTACTTCTTGCCCGTTTTCGGTAAATATCTGAATCCAACCCGTATCTCTGCATGCCATAACATCTGAGTGGTCCCCCCAAACGCTTATGGGAGCTGACAAAGCACGGTCAGCAACTGCCATAACGACTGGTAACCTCATTGCGCTGGCAACATATAAACACTCATGCATTAATTCCAACCCCTGCCCTGCCGTTGCGGTAAATGTTCTTGCGCCGGCGGCGGCAGACCCCATGCAGGCACTCATTGCCGAATGCTCCGATTCTACCGGAATATACTCGGCATCCAGTTCGCCATCGGCTACCAGTTCTGCAAGATGCTCGACGATATGGGTTTGAGGAGTTATGGGATATGCTGCAACGACATCGACATTTGTCATTTTTACCGCATCTCCCAGGGCTATGGATACTTCTACACCTACCCTTCGTGACATTATTCCTCCTCCTTCATGGTTATTACAAACGTGGGGCATTCATGAGCACAAATACCGCAGCCCTTGCAATAAAAGAGGTCGGCTACGAAATAGCCTTCTTCATTCTGGTTTATACAGCCCTCGGGGCAAAATATCTGGCATATGCCGCATTTAATACATCTGTTGAAATCATAGATGGGCCTCTGTGAACGCCAATCTCCGGTCTTGTACTGGCTGGCATTACCAGGTTCGGTTACAATCCCCCCCACCTCCAGTTCTTTCCATGTCAACTCATTTTCTGACTTACCCAACTGCTTTCTTCTCCTTAATCAGAGTTTTTTCATAAGCTGTTTTCATTGCATTGATATTTTTCTCTGCTAATCGACCGAACCTCTTATTCAAAGGTTCAAGCAGCGATTCCACTTTTACAATTCCTGTGGCTTTAACAAGCGCACCTATCATGGTGGTATTGACAATTGGGATTCCCAGCATCTCCCGAGCAATACTGGTAGCATCTATTATAGCTAAACCCTGTTTGGGCCCGGGTTTGATGATTATATTATCGAATGTCTGGCGGGTATTGAATATCAGCATACCATTTTCTTTGAGGCCGGCAGTAACATTTGCTACGTTTAACAATCCAGGGTCGAGTACAACGACAACATCAGGAAAGTTAACGCCAGCCCTGTTTCGAATGGGGTTATTATTATCTATCCTGATGTAAGCCTGGACCGGGGCGCCTCTTCTTTCAGGGCCAAAACTTGGAAATGCCTGTGCATATTTCCCCTCATTGATAGCTGCCTGGGCTACGATTTCTGCCAGCGTCACAGCCCCCTGACCACCACGGCCATGTATTCTGATTGCGATAGGTTCTTTTTCTTCCATACGTACAACCCCTTTTAATAATATAAACGCCCCTGGAGAGACTTGAACTCTCGCCCCCAGCTCCGGAGGCTGGTGCTCTATCCATCTGAGCTACAGGGGCAATACCTCATTTTACCCTATAATGAGGTAATTAGGCAATTATCTTTTTATTACAAGGATATACTATCAATTACCGACATAAATTGTTTAAATTTAAAATAAACCCCTCATGACCTTTCGGTTGGGGTATTGACCTATTTCAAACTTCGCCTGCCCTGTATCTTTTAACTTATGAAAAGAAAGTCGCCGATATCTTGCCGGGAAAATGTGAAGAGCACTTCATCCCTCGACTTACGTTCGGGATATTAATTTTGTAAATATCAGTTACCCTGAATTAAGCGGAGACTGCTCTCTGACCCTTATATGTACAATAAGGTCACCGGTATTATTTTTCTGTGCTAACCCCATGCCTTTGAGCCTGATTTTTGTTCCTGTTTCAACTCCTGCAGGGATTTTTACAACCAATTTCTTTTTTCGCTTGCCTCGTTGGTAGGTAATTTCCTTTTCAGTGCCTGATAATGCTTCATCCGGAATTATCTCCAATTCGGAATGGATATTAAGGTCAGGTTTATATTCAATCCCGAACAGCCTTTTTAAAATATGCCGCGTTATTTTATTTAATAAGCCAGTTACCATTCTTTCCAGCCAATTCGGTTTGTAAGAATCTGCCTGCGATGTAAACTGACTGCCGGAATAATTAGGGTCTTTATTGCCTGTACTGGTATAAAACCTGAAAATTACATTCCCATTTGTAAACGTTTGTTCGTAGAAGTTACGGTCGAACCTCAAACCAGCTTGACTGAATATACGGCTGAGTTCTTCATAAAAAGCCTGGTTGGTAAACATACTGTTAAAAATATCCTGCTGAGAATAATTGAATCCTTCATATCCTGCACCTGCATACGCCCCTTTTCTCGCCAGGTCATATTGTTTTCTTTTATTCTCATCACCCAGTACGGCAAATGCCTCATTAATCTCTTTAAATTTAGCCTCAGCCGCATTTTCGTTGCCGGGATTTTTATCAGGATGATACTGAAATGCAAGTTTTCTGAATGCGCTTTTTATCTGTTGCTGGTTGGCATTTTCCGAAACACCAAGGATTTTATAATAATCTTTCATGCAATTATTTCCAAAATAAAAACACTGTACTGCCTGTAATTTGATGTTATAATATGAAAAGCAAGTTCTTATAATTATATAGTACTGATTCAATTGTTTCCAACGAGGCATTGTCCAATGAAATTCAGATTATTGCTGGTGGCACTTATCCTTATAACATGTATATCGGGCAGTTCCTGTCAGCAACAGGATGATTTTGACAGTGTGCTTAACGACATCGTAGGCCCCTATCGTTTCAGCATTGTAGAATGGGAACTGAAGACCCTAACCGGAGAGCTCGAAGAGATAATCTTCAACGGCGTCGATTACACGGCTGATGATACCCTGGTTGTCATAGAGTACTTTTCTTTGCTCGGGGATATTTCGGGATTGGAAAACCAGATATCATACTTGAAGGATGAAGTCAGCAGTACAGAACTGGATTCTCTGAAAGAACAGCTTGAAATTTTAAAGGAGCGGAAAAATTCACTGAAAAAGGGCGTTGAAAAAATACTTGAACTGCAAATAAGGGAGACCTTGCGGCAGCTTGATATTTACCTTGGTGACAATGCTGCCATTAATATCGATTTTCCCCCGGTAAATTTTTCACTGGAATCACCTCCTCACCTCCTGGTAATATCACCAAGAGATAATATTGTCAGGATGAAGGAAATAATTTTATTACAAGATTTAACAATCGATGAAATCGATTACATCGAATCCGAGGTGGAGAAACTTGGCTACTCCTCTATTGTAGTACAAGTAGGAGGTATGGCCACATTCCCTTCCTTTGTAACAAATAACTCCAGCCTGAAATTTACCCTCAGTACGGCTGTAGAAGAGTGGTTGCATCAGTATCTGTTCTTCAAACCGACAGGGTTTCTATATGCCCTTAATTTGCTCGGGGTTTACGATGATGATAACATCTCAACTATCAATGAAACCATAGCCGGAATAGCCAGCGATGAAATTGCTTCAATACTGTATCAAAATTATTATGCCGGGTATTTTGAAGAAGGAGGGCAGACTGATTCGGAAGGTGCAGAGGACACGGGGTTTGATTTTTATGAAGAGATGAGAAACATACGAATAGAGGTCGATAATTTGCTTGCTAACGGAGAGATAGAGAAAGCCGAATCATTTATGGAAGAAAAAAGGCTGTATATATTATCGCAGGGTTATTACATCAGGCGCCTTAATCAGGCTTATTTTGCCTTCTATGGAACCTATGCCAGCAGCCCTTCATCCGTAAATCCAATAGGAGACATGTTATGGGAATTGAGAGAGAAGAGTGAGGATATTACTGAATTTCTGGAAATAACCTCTAATATAAAAAACATAGAGGATTTATACAGCTTAATCGAGCTGCATTAAATTATGAGATAAATTGACATAACAATAGTTACAACTGGTTGGTTAGTTCACCTTTTTATGATAAACTATAAAGGTATTTTAACCAACCTTATTCCCAAAACAACAGGAGGGATGCTATGAAATTACTGGTTATAGGATGCGGGCAGTGTGGGGGGAGAATTGCCGATGAATTTGCACGCCTGGGCAAAATTGCATATGCCCAACGTGGGGTTAACATACTTACTAATGTTATCGCTGTTAATACCGATGTTGCCGACCTGAGCGGACTGGTAAATATAAAGTCGGATTTTCGCCACAGGATACTCATCGGAGCAAAAAAAACAGGCGGGCATGGGGTAGGTAAATTGAATGAAGTGGGAGCGGAGATTGCCAGCGAAGATGGCGATAAAGTTATAGAAAGCATCAGGGCAACTGAAAAGATAGCCGAAACAGATGCTATATTACTGGCTGCTTCAGCTGCTGGTGGGACCGGTTCAGGTGCCATATCTGTTTTAACACATATGATTAAGGAGAGGTATGATAAACCTGTCTATAATCTTATAGTTTTGCCCTTTCAGTATGAGGAACTTACCGAAGGAAGGTCGATCTATAACGTGGGGACCTGCCTTAAATCTACCTATCTGGCTGCAGATGCAATCTTCCTGGTGGATAACCAGAGATTCGTCAGAAAAAACGTTTCCCTGAAGAATAATCTATCCAAAATAAACTATCTGGTAGTAAGGCCATTCTATAACCTGCTTTGCGCTGGAGAGGAAACCGTTCCCAAATATATAGGTTCCAAAGTACTTGATGCGGGAGATATTATACAAACCTTATCCGGATGGACTGTAATCGGGTATGGAAAAGAGAACCTGTCAGGGTTAAAAATGTCCTTGAATAAAAATATGGATTTCAGGGATAAAGATGCTCAAAATGCACAGGGAACAAAAGCCATGACGGAAGCCCTGGCTGAATTATCTTTAAAATGCAACCCCAATAATGCCAGAAGGGCTTTATATCTGGCAGCCGGGCCTCACGAAGCCATGAGCATGGATGTAATAAAGGAGCTATCAGGTGCGCTCAAGGGAATGGCTACTGAAGCTATTATCAGAAGCGGAGATTACCCCAGAGGCAAAGGTATGATAGATGTTACCGTTATTCTTTCAGAACTGGTTAACTCGAAAAAGGTCGTCGATTATTTTGCCAGGACAATAGAATATATCGCCAATTCCAAGAAAAGGCAGGGTGGCATTGATTGGGATCATAGGGGAATCGAGGAATCGTTTAAAGATATACCGTCCCTATTCTAAATTGAGGGTAATCGATAATAAATTTACAGTATATAGAAAAGCCTTATCATAACAGATAAGGCTTTTCTATTTCCCGAATTAATGCTTCGGCAGGGGATAGATGATTGGCTGACTATTCTTCCTCCTCATCCGCTCCGGATAAAAACATCCTAGTCAGCGAATCCATGCGGTCTTTAGTTTTTTCTTTTACATCTTTAGAAAGAGCTTTATTATCCTTTACTTTTTCCTCCGGCGACCTTTCAACATTATCATTTATGGCAGCTATTTCTGGCGACTGGGCAGCAGCATCAGCCAATGTCTTTTCATTTTTCTTTGACTCGATAATAATTTCTTGCGGAGTCTTCTGCAAAAAATCCGATGTTTGCTGTACTATTTTTTTAGCCCGTTCGCTTGCTTCACCGGAATCGCTTAGCAATTCCTTGAATACTTTAACCCACCATTCCCCAGCTTCCTGAGCTGCTTTTTTAGATGCTTCAGCCGCTTCACGGGATGCCTTGATTGCTGCGTTGGCAGCCTCTGTAGATGATTTACTTAATTCGTCAGCCTTTACAATAGCCTCTCTGGCTTCCTGCTGCACCTTTTCAGCCAATTTTTGAGCAGTTAGAGCGGTTCCTTCTGCACTGCTTATTGATGCCTTTAAAGTACTAATCCATTCCTCTATCTTTGTTTTAGCCGATTGAGTTATTGAATCGATTGTATCGACAGCCTTTCGCGATTCAGATATTGAAGACTCGGCAACCTCTTTTGTGGATTTTCCTGCTTGCTCGGCCTTCGTAACAGCATCTTCCGAGGCTTTTTTTGTCTCTTCGGAAACCTTTTTCAGTTCTTCGGATACTTGATTCACCTTTTCAATCGCTTTTCTGGACAACCCAATAGCATCTTCCGCCATCTGTCTGGCTCTTTTTCCGGTTTCTTCCGCACTGATTATCGACTTCTGAGAGAGTTTAATGGCATCTTCTGCCGTAGTTTTAGCCCAGGCATTAGTCTCCTCAGCCCCTCTGATAGCTTCCTGAAAAGCATGAGAATATGCCTTGTTTGCTTCTTCAGCTGTTTTTCTGGCCTTTTCCGCCTTTTGTACCGCTTCCTGTGAAGCCTTCATCGCTTCCTCGTCTATTATTCTGCTTGCTTTTTCAATCTCCATTGCCCTGTTTGCAGCCTCAGCAGATAAGCGCATAGCCTCATCAGCCTTGATTTTTATCTTATTCTCGGTTTCGTCTGCCTTAGCCATAGCTTCCTGGGCTAATTTAATTGCATTCGCCGACATCTCTTCTGCCGATTTTGCCGTTTTTTCATTCTTTTTTAATGACTTGTTTGATTCTTTCATTGCTTCTTTTACGGCATCCCTTGCCTCTTTAACGATCCTATCGGCTTCTTCAATTGTTACACGGGAAGATGATATAGCTTCTTCTGCAGTTTGCTTAGCCCACTTACCTTTTTCCTCCGCTTCAGCTATCGCTTTTTCGAATGCCTGCTTATATTCCCGGGCACTATTTTCTGCCTCTCTTGTTATCCTCTCTACCTTCTGAAGAGCTTCAAAAGAGGCCTTTTGTGCAGCATCCGCTATTTTTTTACTTGCCTTGCTTATATTTTTTGCCTGTTCTATGATATCCATTGCTACTTTAATAGCATCGTCGCCCGATAGTTTTGCAGCCCTGTTCAATTTCTGAGCCTCATCTGCTTTTTGTTTCAAGGCTTCAACGCTATTTTCAATATTGTTCAGGTTATCATGCGATGAACTCGTTCCGTATTCCGCATTCATATCTTTATCACTGTAAGCGTCCATGGACACCCCCTCGCATATTTTATAGTATAATATGTATCTTCTGAATATCAATAATTTTTAAAATTATAGATTCAATTTGATAATACCCATAATTATTGATAAAATAGCTACGAACAATAAAGTTATTACAGATGGGCCGCTAGCTCAATTGGCAGAGCAACTGACTCTTAATCAGTAGGTTACAGGTTCGATTCCTGTGCGGCTCAGGTTCAGATTTTCTTTTTTAAGTCAGCAATTGGTTTTGCACTGCATAACGTATCAGTTCTGCGCTGTTCTTTATTTGCATCTTTTTAAAAATACGATTCCTGTATGTATTTATAGTTTTAACACTCAATGACAACTCGCTAGCTATTTCCGCAGCCGTTTTTCCTGCAGCTATATATCGCATAACCTGGTCTTCCCGATCAGATAATAATTCATGAGGTAACTTCGGGACACCTTCATTCAGATGGCTGGCCAGTTTATCAGCCAGCGAAGGACTGATGTATTTCTTGCCTGATAGAATTCTTTCCACCGCCATAGTCAATTCATCGGCAGCTGTATCCTTGGTTAAATAGCCTGAAGCCCCTGCTTTTAAACAACGCAGTGCATATTGGTCTTCGGGATAAATACTGATTATTAAAACAGGCAATGATTTATCCTTTTTCTGTATTTCCTTTAGTACTTCCAGGCCGTTCATTCCAGGCATTGAAATATCCAGCAGTACAATATCGTATTTCTCAGTGTCTATCTTGTCTAAAGCCTCTGGCCCATTACCTGCTTCATCGACAACAATAGCTTCAAAAGTTTCTTTTAAAATTTGTTTCAATCCCTGCCTGACTATTGGATGATCATCGGTTATCAAGACTCTCATAACTTTTTATTACCCCCTTTTTATTGAGAGGAATACTTACTGTAACACGAGTTCCTTCATTGGGAATACCAATTATAGTAACAGTTCCTCCCCAGAATTGCACTCTCTCACGAATTCCCATCAATCCCAGAGAATGCAGCCCATTGATTTGTTGTTCCGTGATGCCTTTACCATCATCATTTACTGTAAGTGTTATCATCTTTCCCTGTTTTCTCAGACCTATATCTACCTTTTTTGCTCCTGAATGTCTGAAAACATTTGCAAGCAACTCCTGGAAGATGCTGAACAGGGTAATTGCCAGCTCCTGCTCTATTACTATTTTAGCGGGTATGGATGTAACATTACATTTTATTCCGGTAAGCTTATAGAACTCCTCTGTTTGCCATTCAATAGCCGCCAGCAGCCCCAGTTCATATAATAAGCCAGGTCTTAATTCTGCAGACACCCCCT
Organism: uncultured Dehalococcoidales bacterium; assembly: GCA_964549815.1. Classification (GTDB taxonomy): domain Bacteria; phylum Chloroflexota; class Dehalococcoidia; order Dehalococcoidales; family UBA5627; genus UBA5627. The sequence goes on from CAZJVO010000045.1 coordinate 8,299, forward strand.
TTACTATTTGTATAGACATATCGACCAGTTTGAGAATATCCTCCATTTTTTGGGGGTCGACTTCATGTTTTTGCAACATTTGTTTCTGCAACCATGATAAATCGATTTTAACCGCGGTTAACAACTGACCGAGTTCTTCATGGATCTTATGGGCAATCTCTTTTCTTTCCTCTTCTCTGGCATATTGCAGGTGTATCGACAGGGCGCGTAGTTGCTTTTGAGATTCCCTGAGTTTTTGCTCAGCCTGTTTACGCTGCGTGATGTCACGTATTACGGCAACGGCCCCATTAAATTCACCATCGATGAACATCGGAGATAACTTAACATTAATCCACCTCTTTTTCCCCCGCATATCTTTTGAATACTCATAATCGGCAACTTTCCCATTCATATTCTGCTTAAAAGCTGCTGAAAACATCCTGTCGATACGAGCTGGCATAACTTCGGAATGTTTCTTACCTATAAAATCCCCTCTGGGTTCATAAATATCTTTTGCCGGTTCAGGATGACATGCTAAAAATCTTGCTTCCCTGTCGAAAACGTATACCCAGTCGTCGATGGACGATAACACACTCTGTAGTCTGCTCTCGGATTCTTTTATGGCATTTTCTACTCGCTTACGCTCTGTTATATCTCTGATATAAGCAACATTGGCTCTCTTCCCCTGATATATCGTATGAACACTGGTAAATTCGATGCTAACTTCGGTTCCATCTTTTTTAATAATTTCCATTTCGAAAGGACTGGGAATTAACTCACCGCGCAGTTTTCTCCTGTGTCTGTCCAGAGAAGCAGAATAATATTCAGGTTTTAACAGGTCGAAAAAGGGCATGCCCAATAATTCCTCTCTGGAATAGCCAGTGATTTTTAACCACTCGTCGCTGACAAATGTTTGAACGCCTTCCTTATTTTTAATGTCCTGCATAATAATAACGGCTTCGCCAACTCTTCCACCCAGTGTTACAAGTGCATGATATCTCTCTTCGGACTCAATCAATTGCTTATGAATTTCCTTTTGCTCGGTTATATCTCTATGTACACAAAAAATGAATCCAGGACCGACATTCATATATTTATAGCTGACTGCCAGTTCTATTATGCAGCCATCTTTTCGCCTGCTTTTCAGCTCAAATGATGCTTCTCCCTCTGATATCGTTTTCTCAATTTCATTATGGAATTTCTTAAGTTCACCCTGTGTTCTTGCTATCAGGTCGGTAGCATTCATGGATAAAAGCTCTTCCCTTGTATAACCAATCATGTGGCAATATGCCTCGTTGACATATAAAATATTTTTTTCCAGGTCCGTCAGGAAAAAACCTTCTGTGGCATTCTGGATAACAGCCTTATACCAGTCGTTGATTATGCTATACCGCAATTTTGATGACGGATGGGTATCATTATCCTGGGTTTTCTCTACCTGGGATATGAGCTTATCTCCAGACTGTTCCTGAATCCGACTCATTATGGCTCCTTTTTCAAGATTGACAGATAAGATGAAAAAGACATTCTTGGAGTGGTTTAAGCGCAACTGCTCTGTCTAATCGTATAACTTAAGGTTTTAGCTGTCAAGCAGACGTAAGGGTTCATAATATATTGGGCATGTTGCTCAGGTTCATTGCCGTACAAAATAGGGTAGGGGTCAATTTAACAGCGCTGGGTCGGCGTATCTTGCGAGGGCTGGCTTTATATTATTTTGTGGACATCGGATTCAATAAGTTGTTCTTCATCGGAGCTTTCTTCTGTATATAGCCTCCCTTTCCATCTGATACCTGTGCCGGCAATCTTTTTAAATATAGCATTGATAACGACCGCAAAAAGAAATAATATTCCGATAGGATGTAAGATAATGGAAATCAGAGAATTATTATTAAAGCGCCTATCTGATAACCATCGCATCAAAAATATAGTAACCACCTGGATAATTATGATTGCTGTTAAATAATTGTTTCCGTCGATATTAAATAAAGCATTCGGCAGTGAATAAAAAGGTAAAATATAACATAAGTATGCTAATGCCATAAGCATAACCAGAGCCGCTACGGAAATTTCAGCTATAGCGTACACTGATCGTCCGAGTCCATTCCATATTCCGCTAAAATCGTTATACATCCTGCAAGAAACTACATCGGATAAATCTACTGCAATATGTTTTCCACCATGTTTATTAACTTCAATTCCAAGCCATATATCCTCAAGGACTTTGGATTTTACGGCTTCGTGTCCACCTATCCTCCAATACTCACTCCTTGAAAACAGCAGGAATTGCCCTATGGCAATCGATGGTCTGGAGCCTCCTGGCCTTTGCAGCCACCATAATGGAAACCATCCCATTATGATGAAGTACCAGGTAGGGGTAAATATTTTTAGTGGTAGGGTTTCTGCAATCTGGTGGGGGAAGCCTGAGAGCAGGGAGGTTTTAAATTCCATTGCCAAAGCCATGACCCCGCGTAACATAGATGGTGCATGTATGGTATCAGCATCGACAAATAATAACCAATCGCCCTTTGCCTCTCTGGCTAATTGAAAACAAGCATAATTTTTCCCTGACCATCCTGCAGCTAAAGGTGCACCCTGGATAAGTCTCAAATGGTTATTTCTGCTAGCTATCTGCTGCACAACGCTGGCGGTAGAGTCTGTAGAGTTATCATCTAGAACCAGTATCTCGTAATTTGGGTAATCTTGTTTACATAATGATTCAATACAGGTTGCTATATTTTTCTCCTCATTACGAGCTGGAATAAGTATGGAAACCATTGATGGATTATCCGGTATTTTGCTGTTGATGTCGGGGGTTTTTAAATATCTTAAGTTCAATATAAGATTGATAAAAATAATAAGTAAGACCCCGGCTATTAATATATGTATAAACATTATAGATTCTGCTTTTTAATGTCAGCCTTTTGTTCCCTGGAACGCAACCATTTAAGCAAGTTAATTCCGAATATGGGAGCAGTGCGCAATTCTCGCTGCTGTTTATATATAAAAAGGATGAGTATGCACATAATAAATCCAAATTCTACAGTCAGCCCCTTATCAATCAGTATATATAGAG
>CAZJVO010000046.1:0-11247 GCA_964549815.1 uncultured Dehalococcoidales bacterium
TAACGGCACAGCCGCACGAGCCCGATATCTCGGCTCTCATGCGGGTTTGCGATGTTCACAATGTACCGCTTGCCACCAACCTGGCGACTGCCGAGGCAGTGCTCAGCTTTATCTTTAAGAAAGCCGGATTATAGAAGAAATCGCAGGGCTTTTCCTGAAAGCTGTAACAGGATAATTACTGAAATAAAAAGAGGCGGCTAAAATAAGCCGCCTCTTTTACTCCTATATGTTATATCTTTTTACTGATTCATCTTTTATTCGATATCATAAACTATCTGGATGCTGGTGGATATCTTGACTTCACCGGTGCTGATGCTGGTGGTTGCGCCCTCACCTTTGATAGCGGAGGCATCATAAGTGGGGTAGTAATAGATAGGGCTATAGCTACTGCTATCTACGATATAGGTCGGTTCACCGAGGGTAACGCCGGTTAATTCGGCAATCTGGGTGGCTTTGGCTATGGCATTGGCAATTGCTTTGGCACGTGCTTCGGTATAATAAGCCTCGCTGTCATCGACAGTGAAGCTTATGCCGTTGATGATGGTATATTCGCCGCCGGCGGATACCACATCATCGATAAGGCTGCCCGCATCGTCAGTGTTCCTCACCTTAACCGTAACTGTGTTGGATACGTAATAACCGTCCAGCTTCCTCTCACCGTCATCTGTCCATGTCCAGACAGGGGAAACTGTATAGCTGCTCGTTTGAATATCCTTCTCATCTATATTGTAGCTTTCAAGCACGGCCATGATGGCAGCCATGGATTCTGCTGCCTGTGCCTGGGCTTCCTCCAGGGTATCTTTCTGGACATAAACCCCGAGATTAACGACGGCAATGTCGGGGACGACGTATACTTCTCCGGTACCGGTTACCCATATGCCGACATTTTGCTGGCTAACAATTTCGCTACCAGCCTGATCTTTATCACTAGAGAGGGTAAAGCCAAAAGCACCTACCGCCAGCAATACCAGGGATGCCATGATAATTCCGATTACAGATATCAATTTCTTATTCATAGTTTATTCCTCCTTAAATTTAAAATTGGTTTATTGATTCTGTTTCACAATATATATAACGTAAAGCCGTAGTAAGGGATAGTCCAAAACATATAAAAATTTGGTAAATCATCGGCGGCAGGAAAGTGGAAGAATAAGCGAATTGTTTTTACAGAGCGGTGAGAGCAAGACGATTTTATTCATCTGCTCATCTGAAACACGTGAAATATAAACCTACCGAATAATATTACTCCGTTGTCAGAAAAGCATACAGCTATGATTAAAAAGAACCTGACTATTTAACCATCAGGCTTCAAGGCAGGATGATTAAAAAATCCAGTTGAAGAGAAGGGCAAATAGAGCACCCAGCAATCCGCATACCGGAAAAGTGACGAGCCATGCGATCACAATATTGCCGGCTACGCCCCATCGTACTGCCGATAAGCGTTTCGTGGCGCCCACCCCCATTATGGCAGTGCTGATGGTATGAGTGGTGCTCAGCGGAATGCCCATGAAAGATGCCAGTTGTATTGCGGTTGCCGCCGCGGTTTCGGCGGCGAAACCGTGCACTGGCTCCAGTTTAGTCAATTTGCATCCCATGGTTTTTATTACACGCCATCCGCCGACAGCAGTGCCTGTACCCATAACCACACCGCAAAGGATTATTACCCACAGGGGGACATAAAATTCAGGCAAGACTCCTCCCAGTACGAGGGCGAGTGCGAAAATGCCCATAAATTTTTGTCCATCGTTGCTTCCGTGGCTGAAAGCCATAAACGCTGCTGAAAAAATCTGCAGCTTACCGAAGATGCTGTGGACAGTACTGGGGCTTACACGGCGCAATATCCAGTAGAGAGCGGTCATTATAATAAAAGCCATAGCAAACCCCAGAAGGGTAGAAAACCCGAGACCGATAAATACCTTCTGCCAGCCTGACCACATAAGTGATTGCGAACCCGCGATGACCAGCGCCGCTCCGGCAAGACCCGATATCAGCCCATGAGAAATACTGATGGGTATGCCCACCATCGTAGCTATGGCTCCCCATACTGCAACAGACAGTACCGCAGCCGCAATAACCGATAAACCTATGGTGTCAGGATTGACAATTCCTGAGCCGATGGTGGCGGCGACAGCAGTGCCAGTGACTGCCGCACCCAGAACATTCAGGATGGCAGCCATAATAAGGGCATACATGGGGCGCAGTACGCGGGTGGATACCACGGTAGCGATTGCGTTGGGAGCATCGTTCCAGCCATTTACGAACTCTGCGACCAGAACCAAAATCAGTACGATAATCAGTGCTATGGTCAATAACTCGTTCCTCAGAATCCCTTAATGGAGTGAATCAATCCTTATGCTACAAACTACAAAATAATATACCATTGAGCTAATAAAGTTATTGTTACCTTTCGACTCTATTGCATAGAATCATACCATTATTTGTGTCGGGGAACAATTATTGAAAATAAGAGATGGCATCCATGAGTATCCTTAAACACTATTTTTCAATCAATATCTATAGGTAGTGCTATAAAAAAAGTGCTTCCTTTTCCTAACTCACTTTCCACCCATAAAACCCCGCCATGTGCCTGTACCATCTGGCTGGCAATTGCCAGCCCCAAGCCGGTGCCACCATCGTTTCGGGAGCGGGCGGATTTAGCGCGGTAAAAGCGGTCGAAGATGTGAGGCAAGTGCTCTTTTGGAATTCCCTCGCCGGTATCGGCGACGCATATGAGAACATGTCTTTGATTGAATTGTTTATCCTTGTCCCTGATTCTTATCGAAATCGAAACGGTGCCGTTCGCAGGCGTATGGCGTATGGCATTGGTCAGCAGGTTGTTGATGACCTGTTTTATACGGTAGGGGTCAATAAACAGTGCAGGCAAAGTTGAAGTATCGCTTATTTGCAGGGTAATCCCCTTTTCGACAGCGGCGGTTTCGAATTGCAGGAGAACCTGCCTGACCAGTTCAAAGACATCACAAGAAGTCTTTTCCAGCTTTAGCTGTCCTGTTTCCGCCAGTGATATATCACGCAGGTCTGCGATAAGTCGTGTCAGCAAAGCGGTTTGTTTTTTGATAGTTCCCAGATGTTCAGAATCCGGCTTGAAGACGCCGTCCATCATGCCGTCTACGGTACCACCGATGACTGTTAGGGGGGTTCTCAATTCATGTGCGATGTCAGCCATCAGTTGCTGCCGCATCTGTTCGCTCTTCTCGAGACGGGAGGCCATGGAGTTGAAAGTTTGCGTCAGTTCCCCGATTTCGTCTCCTGAATTTACATTGACCCTGTACTTAAGGTCTCCGCCGGCGATATGCCTGGCGCCTCCTGTAAGTGCCTTGATGGGTTTAATCATGTATTGCGTTAGCAGTAAACCGAGAATGAGAGCGACGGCGATGCCGATTATAGCGGATATCCAGATTGCCCTGTTTACCTGGTTTAGAAAATCCTGCTGGGTTGTGTCTAGACCTGTATCGGAAGCATCGGTAATTTGAGCCCACCCCTGTCCCCCCATGTGTCCCGTTCCCTGGCCTTTCCCTTGTGAAGATGTTAGGATGAAGACTTCTCCTGCTGAACTCCCCGAGGCGATGATAGCAGTCCCGTTCCCCAGTCCGACATCATCGGCATATTTCCCCAGCCAGTCGTTACCCGTATCTCCTACAATCAGCCCGGTATTGTTCGCTACCACTATACGGGCATTTCCCGACCAAAGCAGGGCATATATGACGCTATCGATGCCTGTCCATTCCTGTTCACTGCTGTAAAAATTGCCGATGCTGTCCGCTATATCCTGTGTGCGTGACATATTGCTCTGGTTGATGTACCTGTTGAATTCGCTGGTTGTGATAAGATTGACCATGACTGCCATCAGGCTGATGCAGACGGCAACCACCAGCAGAATCGTTCCTGTCAGCTTCCAGCCAAGTTTGTTCACCCGGCATCCTCCATTTTATATCCCACACCGTAAACGGTAATGATATATGCAGGTTTTTCTGGTTCCGGCTCGATTTTCTTTCTCAGGTTCTTGATATGGCTGTCGATGGTGCGTTCGTAGCCTTCATAGGCATCCCCCTGTATGCTGTCCAGCAACTGCAGGCGGCTGAATACCCTCCCCGGATGCCTGGTCAGCAACAGCAAAAGGTCGAACTCGATAGGGGTCAGTTCGATGTTTTGTTCTCCGCGGCTTACCAGCCGCCGTTCGATGTCGATGGTCAAATCTCCTGCATGTATTTTTTTCGATATGCCGGTTGAATTGCCTTCATAGCGGCGCAGTACCGCTTTTACGCGTGATACCAGCTCCTTGGCATCGAAAGGCTTGGTAACATAGTCATCGGCGCCCAGTTCAAGCCCGACGATTTTGTCGGTGGTTTCGTCACGGGCGGTCAGCATTATGATGGGGATGTTGGAGTCTTTCCGCAGTATGCGACAGACCTCCCACCCCGAAATCTCGGGAAGCATCAGGTCGAGGACTATCAAATCAGGGGAGTGTTTTTTTACCGCATCGAGTGCCGTATTTCCGTCATAGGCAACGATGACGGAGAAATTATCTCTCTCCAAATAGGCTTTGATAATTTCAGTTATCTTTTTCTCATCATCTACGACCAGGATTTTTTTGCCCATCGTTTCGGCTTTCTCCCGTTTTATCTGAAACTAATCTTACTTCACATATTATCGGTTTAGCAAGTGTAAAAGCAGAGGCGGATATACATCCGCCCCTAACTCCATTGTTTATTACCAGATTAATGAGCGTTCTTTCCCCATTGGTGCTGGTCACCGGGGCCGGTTCCGTCACTGCATTCACCCCAACTATTGCCGGCTCCATTCTTGTTCCCGTTCTGATTACCACCGAAATGCCCGACGCCGGTGGCATTAACCATCTCGTAAGTCCGTTCCAGCATGTTTTGAAGCATTAAATCAGCCTGTTCCTGAGTGATGGTGCCGCTAGCTACCTGTTCTTGCACGTAGGCTGTTTTAACGGCCATAATGGCTTCTACGAGTTCATCTTCGGTAACCCCGTAGCTGGCTGCAATTTCCACCAGGCTCAATCCTTCCTGACGAAGGGATTGTAATTCATCCTGTGTGATGCCCAGCAGGCCGCAGACGGCTTCGCAAACATCGGATGAGGTATTATAACCGATGCCAGCGCATGTACCTGTCGAGGAACAAATGCCTGTGCCATTGCCGCCGGCATAAGTTCCAGTGTTGTCAGCCGGGCTGGCGGCCAGTGTCATTCCTCCGACAGAAGCAACCAGCAGACCCGCGGCCAGTGCCGCTCCCAGTGTGATTTTAATTTTTCTGTTCATTGTAATCCTCCTTGTTTATTAGTCGGTTTCCTCCGACTTAGTAACATTATATAAACTCAATGTGGAGAAATTATGGAGAAAAGATGTTGTTATTGTGATGTTTTTAAAAACTCGTCACTTCACTGTAAATAGTTTGAAAATAGCTATATAATTATTGGAATAGTTCAGCCGGTTTCGGGAGGGACAAAAGTTGGATTGGCAGGAAATATTGGGGTTGGTGGGTGGTTTCTTTACCACCACTTCTTTAATACCTCAGGTATGGCGGCTGTACCGGCTTAAAAGCGCACGGGAAATCAGTCTGGCCTTTAATATTTTCTTTGCGCTGGGAGTCATTTTCTGGCTGGCGTATGGAATTGCCCTGTCTTTGACATCGGTTATTTTATGGAACAGCATTACGCTGCTTCTCGTTGGTAGCATGCTTTTTGCCAAATTTAAATATGGTAAGCAATAGGGGCGTTGACTTAATTCAGTCCGTATAGTTGCAAAAAACAAAAATATGGACTAAGATAGTCCAAGATGGATAAAAAAGTTTTTTTAATCAAATCAGATACAGACTATGCGATGCGGATACTGGTTCATCTGGCGTTAAGTGATGGGGACGAGCCGATACCGGCAGGTGTTTTGGTAGAGAAACAGGGTGTCCCTGTAGATTTTGCTTATAAGATACTACAGAAACTATGTAAAGCGAAGATACTCAAAAGTTATAAAGGGGTCAGCGGTGGTTTTGTACTGGCAAAGGACCCTGAACAGATAAGCCTGCTGGATGTTATTGATGCCATACAGGGGCGTGTCGTTATTCGTCCGTGTCTGCTGGTCGATAGTAATTGCGCTTCGGCAAAGCCATGCCCGGTTTCCTTGAAGCTGCAGCAGTTACAAGAGACTCTTGATACTGAAATGCAGGGAATAACACTGGCTAAAATTATTCAGATAAAACGAAACAATTGTTGAGTGACTTGTTATACAGGAGGATGTGACTGATATGTCGGAACAATGCCAGAGTCCGGGTGATATCCCCGCTTTTAAAGGCGGGGAGCTGAAGAATTGTAGTAAAATCGGTTTTTCCTGCGGCATGCAATGCAGCGAGTGCAGGCAAGCATCGCATGGTCGTACCTCCAGCTGTGGGGAATTGTGTATGGGTGGCAGAGGGGATTGTAAAGGCCTGCTTTGTATGAAATGCAGGGAGGCCCCTGCTTGCGGATCCAATGGGGCAATTGCTGTCTCTGATAAATATAATTCATATATAATCAATGATAGCCTTTTGAAGGGGAAAGGAGATATTGAAATGGAAAATAAAGAAAAGGCAGAAAGTTGTCTGGAAGAGTCAAGCAGAAGGCAGTTTTTAAAGGATGCCGGATTAATTGCTGGCGGAGCCGTGTTGCTTGGAGCCGGAGGATTGGCTTTTACCAGCTGCAGTGTTTCGGGTGATTCTGCAAGCGGCGAGAAATGTACAACTACGACAACCAAAACCACCATGGTCAACAATGAGGAATATCTGGGGGAGTGTATCTGTCCCAATTGCGGCATTACGGTTCCCCATCCCAAAGGCACCCCCTGCCGTCTGGTTCCATGTCCGAAATGCGGTGTCGGCATGGGGAGATACGTTTAAAAGTCAGTAATCCCGGCAATCCCGGTCAGATAGAGCTGCATTCAAGCAGATTTCTTAAAATATGTTGAAGATAAAAAGAAGCATTAAGAATCTGGTTAACTATTTCCTCGATATTGTGCTGGCGTTTTCTATTATTGCAACGCTGGCATCCAGCTATATCCTGTGGTTTGTTCTGCCCAGGGGGCAGGGGGCGCATTTCGGCATGTGTGCTCATCAGGGGATGGGCATTACCGGGAATTATTATACGGTTTTCGATTGGCCTCGATACATATGGATTGATATACATAACTGGGCATCGGTTGTTTTGCTGTGCTTAATTATCCTCCATATACTCATGCATTGGAACTGGATTATAGAGACGTTAAAAAGGGCGAAGGCCTATTTTAGCGGGCCTGTCAGGAAAGTGGGAGAGCAATTTATAGCTTCTGTTACCCTGTTAATATTGTTTGTGGCTGATTGCTTCACCGGTTTTGTTATCTGGCTTATTCTGCCGCGTGGGGCTCTGGATTATTACAACATGTTAGCAGGCATAGGGCGTACTTTTTGGGGATTGCAGAGAAATGTCTGGGTCGATATTCATGTCTGGTTGGCAACCCTTATAGTGGCTATCGTCATCATACATATTATCCTTAACTGGAGATGGGTAGTCGACATATCGAAAAAGATATCAAACAGGGTGCTTGAATTCTTCAAAGGGAAAGAAAGAACAGGAATGGAGCCATGACGTCTCATAGCTTGGTAAAAAGCTATCTGCTGAAAGCAGGTTTCTACTTTGCTATAATCGGTTCGGTATCTCTGTTGTTTTTCAATCTTATTTTTCAAGAGGACTGGACGCAGAGGTTTACCTGGTTATGGTTTATTGTTCCTTTGCCTGTTGTCTTCCTGATTATAGCCAGGAAATTCCCTTTTATTGCCGGTTTATTAATGGTTGCACTGGGTATATTCATGTCTGTTTTCGATGCATTTGTCAGTCCCGGCAACCCCGGTCAGATAGCTGGCAAGGGGATGGTTTATACGATAATTTTTGTTTCATTGCCTCTGGTGGCATCCGGGATGACGTATATTTTATATAGATGGAAGTCCTTCAGGGCGTCGAAAGGGGCAAAAAATGAACTTTAACATCAATACGCCAAATATTTTATGCAAGAGTTGGTAGAAGTTTGTCCTCCGGTTATTGTTCGGCAGATGCAATACTTCGAAGTTGACCTCATTCTACGCCATCGGAAATCTAAAACGGTTATATCCTCTCTTCCTTATTGGGCTTCTCTGGATGCTCTATACAGTAAGGGGTGTCTTGCCTTAATCAGCGATAGGACGGTGAGAAATCTATAAATCAAGCCATTCATCCTTGCTTGTCAGCTATAAAAAGCCATGTCTGCCTGTCTTTAGAGGGTTGGACATTTTATGGTTCTTTAGCTAATATAGATGTGAAAAAGTATATATTTAAAAGAGGGACTAAATGAAGGTAACGGAGTATCTTTTTAACGAGTACAAGGACCTGACCACCAAATACGTCTCAGCCAGCCAGAGATTAAGGGAGCTTTTACCCAGGTTTACCGCTCTTAACCAATCGGGAGAACTTCCCAGTTCGACATCGGCCAAGAATCTGATACAGGAACTGGATAGAATCGAGGAAGACCTCGAAGACGCCTCCTATAAGGTGCGTTGCATCAAGCATACGCTGGTTGGTTTGCTCTAAATCCATCCGCTTCAGCAAGGGTTGCCTTAATATCCCCTCTTATCGAAGGGATATTAATATCAATATCAAAATACATAGAGAGTGAGGGGGCAATCCTGATAGCTTCATAACGAGGCCATGTCTCATATGCATACCAGCAGAAGAAAAATGGTTACTGTATTAAGGCTGTTGACTATTCCGGCCACTTGCTCAAGCTGTGAGACTAACAGTAAGTCGGGGAATTCGTCTGATGGGGGTTTAAGTACGATTTTAATTATCCAGATAGCTATGCTTTACGGGATATAATATCAGCTTTTAAACCAGCCTCATGTTTTTACGAACTAATCTCATCGTGTCCTGGGCAATGACGTGTGCTCGTTCTGCGCCGCCTGCCAGTATTCCTGCCAGTGCTGCCGGATTGGCTTCGAGTTCCTTGCGGCGTTCTCGTATCGGTCTCATAGCGCTATTTATAGCCGCTGCCAGCATATTCTTGCATTCCACGCAGCCGATTTCGGCTCTGCGGCATTTTTCATCGATGCCCTTTCTGCCCTCCAGATTGAATTGTCCCAGTAGATTATAGATATTGCATATCTCGGGATGCCCCGGGTCGGAGCGGCGGAGGCGGGCGGGGTCGGTATAAGCAGTTTTTATCTTATCGGTGGTCTCTTTTTCGGTCATGGCAATTTCGATGTGATTGCCGGCCTGCTTGCTCATCTTGCCTTTGCCATCCAGTCCGACGACCATGGGGGAATCGGTCAGTTTAGCCTTCGGTTCGATAAGCGTTTCACCGTAGAGGCTATTGAAGCGCCGTACGATTTCCCTGGTCAGTTCCAGATGGGGCAACTGGTCTTCACCTACGGGAACTGTGTCCGCTTTGTACAGCGTGATATCGGCTGCCATCAATACCGGGTATCCTACCAGCCCATAGTTCACATTCTCCTTCTGTAGCTTCACCTTTTCTTTGAAAGTCGGTACTCTCAACAACCAGCTTAGGGGGGTTATCATCCCCAGCAGGGTGTTGAGCTCAGTTACTTCGGGAACATGCGACTGAACGAAAAGGATGCTTTTTTGAGGGTCCAAACCAACTGCCAGCCAGTCCAGCAACATTTCGCGTATGTTTGTCTGGAGATTCGAGGTATCTTCCATTGATGTCAACGCATGAATATCGACTATGCAATACACGCAGTCGTATTCGTCCTGCAATTTAACCCAGTTCTGCAGTGCTCCGAGGTAATTGCCTATATGTAAACGTCCTGTGGGGCGCGCCCCCGAAAAAATGCGGTGTTTCATGTTGCTCCTTCTAAATAATTAAAAAAGTTTAGCACAAATATTCAGTTTTCGACAAATTGAGATTTGGTGTTTGTAATTATGATAACAATAATGCAATAATATACCGATTAGGGAGCCAGATGCATCGACTATGATAAAACTGGAGAATATAACCAGGGATTACCGCATGGGGTATGATATCGTCCACGCCGTTTGCGGCATCAGCCTGGAGATAAAAGAAGGGGAATTTGTTGCCCTGGTCGGGCCTTCCGGTTCCGGTAAATCCACCACGATGCATATTATCGGGGGGCTGGATACTCCGACATCCGGCAGGGTAATCGTCGATGGGCAGGATTTGAGCCGCGCCAGTGATAAAGAGCTTGCCCACTATCGCAATAGAAAAATCGGCTTTGTTTTTCAGGCATTCAATTTGCATCCTACCTATACCGCGGTGGAAAATGTGGCATTGCCGCTTGTTTTTGCAGGGATGCCGCTCAAAAAGCGTACGGAGTTGGCTGTTGCGGCGCTGGAGACTGTCGGTATGGCCGAGAGAGCATTGCACCGCCCCAACCAGCTTTCCGGTGGGGAGAGGCAGCGTGTCAGCATTGCACGTGCGCTGGTAACTCAACCGAAAATTATACTTGCCGATGAGCCGACAGGAAATCTCGATAGTAAAAATGGGAAGCATGTTATCGAGTTGTTGTCGCGACTTAACTCGGAAAAAGGCATCACATTGATTATCGTCACCCACGATATGGAAATAGCACGTACCGCTGAACGTATGATAAAGATGAGGGATGGGCGTATTGTAGAGGATGAGGCATGAGATTCAGTGACGTTGTTAAAACTGCATTTTATAACCTGTGGCGCAAGAAGTTTCGTACCTTTCTGACCGTGCTGGCGGTGGTCATCGGCGCTGTGCTTATTGCCTTGATGACTTCCATTGGCACAGGGCTTGAGAGATTTATTGTCGACCAGTTTGGATTGGTAGTCCCGCAGAATGCCTTAACGGTGCATGCCAATGGCCAGAGTTTTATCTACAGAGATACCCCTTACGAGATTACCGATACATCGGAAGTGGTTGTTCGCGCCTTTACCGCGGAGGATATGGAAAAGTTGCTTTCTATAGAAGGAGTGGAACGAGTCGATTATTCCATCGGGGTCAGCGCATTATATGTCAGCCCCGAAGGCAGCGATAAGAAATATTATATCTCCATCAATTCTGCCCCGGATTATGAAATAAAAATGCTCAAGCTGGTGGTTGGGGACTATTTTGATGAAAATACCAGTAGCGAGTGCATTATCAGTTATGATTATCTGGAGGCTTTTGGTTGGGAAAAGGCTGAGGATGCCATAGGGAAAGAAATTACGATTACCGTTGGGAAATCTAACGC
>CAZJVO010000047.1:0-6486 GCA_964549815.1 uncultured Dehalococcoidales bacterium
TGCAGGTGCCGATGGCTACCTGCTGTATTTTGGTGCCTTTCAGGTCTTTTGCCAGTGCTGTGTTATCCACGGTATGTGGTCTGGATACGGTTGGCTCCAGTCTGGCAGCATCTATCTCTATGATTTTTTCATAAACCGCATCGGCATCGGCGGAAAGCGGATGATACTGGCTCTCGCGCCCCTGTTCTTTCAGATATTGGCGGGTAGTCTCATCAGAAGGGAATAATCCTACCTTGGCTCCGGCTTCGACTGCCATATTTGCGATGGTCAGCCTTTCCCCGATGGTCATATTTCTGACAGTTTCCCCGTCGAATTCCAGAGCCTTATAAGTGGCGCCGTCGGCTCCGATGAGCCCTATGAGATGCAGTATCAGGTCTTTGGCATAAACCCCTTTGAGGAATTTGTTGCTGCAAACTACTCTTAACGTCTCTGGTACCCTGAACCAGGTTTTTCCCAGTGCCATGGCGACAGCGATATCCGATGACCCCATGCCGGTGGCAAAGGCTCCGATACCTCCGGCGGTTACCGTATGCGAATCTGCCCCCACGATAACGTCGCCCGGTTTGGCTATGCTTTCAGCGACCAGCTGATGACAAACGCCATCCCCGGCATCGGATAATATGCAGCCGGTCTTTTGGGCGAAATCCCTCAGGGTGATGTGGTCTGTGGACAACTGGCTGTTGGGGCTGGGGGCGGCATGGTCTATGAAGAGTACCGTTTTAGCTGGATTCGTCAGCTTCTCGAACCCGTTATTTAAGAATTCACGCACCGTTAGAGGTCCGGTGGTATCCTGCACGAAGGCCAGGTCAACCGGTGCAATCACAATATCGCCTGAATTGACATCGGTCCCGGCTTTTAAGCTCAAAATCTTCTCAGCCAGCGTTTTTCCCATAATTGCTTACCTTTCAAAACCAGGAGTATTTATGCAATAGTATACCCTTTTTACCATCGATAGTGATATCACGATAAAATAGGGGGTTATCCGATGACAGCCAGGACATCGTCACGCAATACGTGGTCCCCTGCCTTGAACTTGATAGTCTTTACCTTGCCTTTGGTGGTTGCCGGCAGGTCGATTGCCATCTTCATGGCTTCTATAACGACTACGACATCACCTTCTTTAACCTCATCCCCGATATTGACCATATAGCGAATGACAAGCCCTGGCATCGGGGCTACGATAGCTGTCCCATTGACAGAACCTGCCGGCGCTGGTGCTGGTGCAGGCGAAGGTGCAGGAATGGGGGCTGCAGCCGCGGGGGCAGGTGGGCTTACGGCCGGAACTGCCGCTGTGGGTGCAGGGGGAGCTGGGGGTGGCACTGGTGCAGCAACGATAGTTGCCGGGTCAACCAGCTTGCCAGCTTTGGCTTTGGCTATTAATTCATCTTCTTTTTTTATATCTGCCAGTGTCTTGCCCCTGGTTTCGGGGGGTGGCGTCTCCAATCCATATTTCCACCTGAGGAATCTCATTCCGGTGGTTGGATAGAGCGCATATATCAACACATCTCCCATGTTGCGGGCGATTTTTGCAGTATCTTCGAAAGCCTTGCCCATTTCGGGTTTGAGAATATCCCCCGGCCTGTCTGTAATCGGGGTTTCGCCTCTCTCATAGCCCTTGAGAACCAGTTTTTGGATTTCGGGTGAGATAGGAGCGGGAGGCTGTCCGTATAAACCGTAGACATAGTCCTTAACCTGTGCGGAAATAACCTTATAGCGGCCGAAGAGAACGTTCTGCACCGCCTGTATGCCGACAATCTGGCTGGTCGGCGTTACCAGGGGAGGATAGCCCAACTCCTTCCTTACCCGGGGGATTTCGGCATACACTTCCCCGATTCTATCGAGCGCATTGGCTTCTTTGAGTTGGGAAACGAGATTGGATATCATGCCGCCGGGAACCTGGTGAACCAGCACTTCGGTATCGATGGCCGCCATCTTAGAGGTGTCCAGATAATCCCGATACTTGGGGGCGATGGTTTCAAAGTACTCTCCCAGTTTAAGGAGGTGTTTCATATCGAGTTCGGTATCCCTGTCGGTGCCTTGAAGGGCTGCGACGAAGGGCTCGATTGCAGGGTGCGATGTGCGCAGGGCGAATGGAGCCAGTGCGGTATCGATAATATCGACTCCAGCTTCGATTGCTTTCAGGATGCTCATCGAGGCCATGCCGCTGGTATAATGCGTATGCAGATGAACGGGTATCTTCAGCTCTTTCTTGAGAGCTGAAATCAACGTATAGGCGTCGTCGGGACGAATCAGTCCGGCCATATCTTTTATGCACAGGCTGTCGGCGCCCATCTGCTCCAGTTTTACAGCCTTATTTATATAGTAATCCAGGTTATAAACCGGTCCGCCCATTTTGGGCTCTGTCAGGGAATAGCATACCGATAGCTGCGCATGTTTCCCAGTTTCTTTGATTGCTGCCAGTGCGGTTTCGAAGTTACGCTCGTCATTTAGAGCATCAAATACTCTGAAGATATCAATTCCGGTCTTTGCGGCGTGCTTTACAAAGGCAGTAACTACATCGTCGGCATAGTTACGGTAGCCGACGAGGTTTTGCCCCCTCAATAACATTTGCAGGGGTGTTTTGTGGGCTAGCCATTTGATGGCGGAAAGTCTTTCCCATGGGTCTTCGTTCAAATATCTGGTGGGGACATCGAAGGTAGCCCCTCCCCATACTTCCATAGAATAAAAACCAGCTTTGTCCATCTCCGCTGCAATGGGGAGCATATCCTCGGTTCGCATACGGGTAGCCAGCAGGGATTGATGCCCGTCACGCAGTGTCACATCTGTAATTTTTAGTGGATTTTTGCTCATGATAGCCCTTTCCTTTTATAATGGAATATTACGTCGGGTGATATAACCGTATTAAAATGCGAATAATTATGAATAATAATAACACACCATCTTTTAGGGGGCAAACAGAGCTTGTATGCGAAAGGCAATATATAATATAATTTTGAAATAGAAGTCATATACTCATCTTTTTATTGTGACATAATATGCCGGCTCCCGGTGTACTCTCATAGTCTAACCTGTATTATAGACCATAAATTTCAGTAAAGGCAGGTTTTTAGAAATCGGTGGACATTCTGTCGACTTTCAGCCGTGAAAAAAGCAATCTGATTCCGATATTGCAGGCAGTTCAGAAGGAATGTGGCTATCTACCCGAAGATGTAATGCTGCGGGTTGCCGACTATTTGCGTCTATCTCCAGGAACAGTTTACAGCATCGCCTCGTCTTATTCCCGATTTAAATTCATGCCATCCGGCAAAAAGGTTGTTTGCGCCTGTCGGGGGACCGCCTGCCATGTTCGGGGCGGGGAGCGTATCCTGCGTGAAATAGAGAAACAGCTGGGGATAAGGCCTGGTGAAACTACGAAGGATATGGAGTATACACTGGATACCGTATCCTGCATGGGAGCCTGCTCCCTGGCTCCGGCGCTCATGGTCGATAAAGAAATACATGGTCAAATGACGCCGGAAAAAGTATCAGAGGTATTGGGTGGCAGATAAAAATAGTGTCAGCCGTGTGATTTTGGTCTGTCATGGCACTGCGTGTATCTCTGTGAAAGAGGAGAAACTCAGGGAGTCCTTCGAAAAGGGGATTGTCGAACTGGGAATATCGGGTGTATCGGTAGATTTTACCGGCTGCCAGGGCTTCTGCACGCAGGGGCCGGTGGTAATTATCGAACCCGAGGGCATAATCTATACGCATGTTGCTATCAAGGATGTTACCGAGATTCTGCACTCACATCTCGTGGATGGGGAGACCGTCTCCCGCCTGTTTTATAAAGACCCGGTCAGCAAGGAAGCCATCCCATGCTACCGGGATATCGAGCTTTATAAGAAACAAAAACGCATTATAATGCGAGACTGCGGGCATATCAATCCCGAAAAAATTGAAGCATACGAAGCTGTAGGGGGATATCAAGCGCTGCGGAAGGTGCTTTCAGGGATGACGCCGCAGCAAGTTATCGATGAGGTGAAGCGTGCCGGTTTGCGGGGGAGGGGTGGTGCCGGATTCCCGACAGCTACGAAGTGGGAGCTCTGCCGCAATGCCTCCGACAGTCTCAGGTATGTAATATGCAATGCCGATGAAGGCGACCCCGGTGCTTTTATGGACCGCACCATGCTGGAAGCAGGCCCGCATTCTGTGATCGAGGGTATGATTATTGCCGCTTATGCTGCGGGTGCCTCACAAGGGTATATCTATGTGCGGGAGGAGTATCCACTGGCGGTAAGACGCCTTCAACTGGCCATAAGAATGGCAGAAGAGAAGGGATACCTCGGAAAGCATATATTGGAATCGGATTTTGATTTCAATATACGTATCAGTGAGGGAATGGGGGCATTTATTTGCGGTGAAGAAACAGCGCTTATATCTACCATCGAAGGGAAAAGAGGGGTTCCCCGTTCACGCCCGCCATATCCCGCGCAATCCGGCCTCTGGGGAAAGCCCACAGTTATTAACAATGTAAAAACCCTGGCGAGTGTCCCTGTGATTATTTCCCGAGGAGCGGACTGGTATTCGCAAATCGGCACTAAAAAGAGCAACGGGACTGTTATCCTGTCCCTCTCCGGAAAGGTTGTCAACAGCGGCCTTATTGAGGTTCCCATGGGGACATCTCTTCGTGAGGCTATCTTCGATTTCGGTGGTGGCATTCCCAATGGAAGGCATTTTAAAGCTGTTCAGGTGGGCGGTCCCTCCGAAGCCTGTCTGCCGGTGAGTTTCCTTAATACGCCCATTGATTTCGATTCTCTATCTGAAGTCGGGGCTAATCTGGGTTCTGGCAGTCTGGTAGTAATGGACGAAGATACCTGCATGGTGGATATCGCCCGGTATTTCTTATCTTTTACATGTTTTGAATCATGCGGCAAATGCACGCCCTGTCTCCTGGGCACGAAGCAGATGTTTGAAATACTGGAGCGTATCTGTAACGGTGAAGGCAGGATGGAAGACATCGATATGCTGCTGGAGCTGGCAAAAACGATAAAATACGGTTCGCTCTGCGGGTTTGGAGAGTCGGCTCCGAATACGGTGTTAACCACGCTGCGTTATTTTCGTGATGAGTACGAGGAGCATATCCTGAGGCATCGCTGCCGTGCGGCGGTTTGCCGGGGGATGGTCAAAGCTCCCTGTATCCATACCTGCCCGGCGGAAATAGATGTTCCAAGATACATTCGTTTTATTGAAAGGGGACAGCCGGAAGAAGCGCTGGCAGTCATCCGCGAAAAGATTCCGTTCCCATCGGTTTGCGGGCTGGTATGTTTCCATCCCTGTGAAGCGAGGTGTCGTCGGGTACAACTGGATGAGGCAGTTTCCATACGAGAGCTTAAACGTTATGCTGCTGAAAATGGCGGCGACCTGTGGAAAAGCAGGTCTTTAAAAGCCCTCCCTTCGGGTAAAAGTGTTGCTGTTATAGGCTCGGGGCCGGCGGGGCTTACTGCCGCTTACTACCTGGCTAAACTGGGGCACTCCGTGACAGTGTACGAGTCGCAACCTGTGGCAGGGGGAATGCTACGGATGGCTATTCCTGATTATCGCCTGCCGAAAGAGGCCCTCGAAGCGGATATAAATGAAATCATAAATGTCGGGGTAGCCATTAAAACCGGTACCGAAATACATCGGGTAGAAGGGCTTTTGGAGCGCGGCTATAATGCGGTTTTCGTGGCAATAGGTGCGCAAAACGACCTTAAAATAGGCATCAGTGGGGAGGAAGACCGCAGATTTATCGACCGTCTGGCATTCTTAAGAGATGTCAATATGGGTAAAAAGGTTTCACCCGGCGACAGGGTGGCGGTTATCGGTGGGGGGCATGCCGCTATAGATGTGGCGCGCACCGCCAGGAGGATGGGAGCACGGGAGGTCATCATCATTTACCGCAGAAGCCGTGAGGATATGCCTGCCGGCCATGAAGAAATAGAGAAGGCTCTGGCGGAGGGGATTCACATTATGGAAATGGCAATGCCGGGGCGTGTAATCAATGAAGATGATGGGATAACGCTGGAATGCATCCGCATGGCAAAGGGGGATATCGATTCCAGCGGTAGATACCGTTCGGTTCCTGTCGAGGGGAGTGAATTCACTATAAAACTAGATAGCGTTATTGCTTCCGTAGGGCAGCGCCTGCGTATTTCAGACCGATTCGGTTTATCCACCGGTGACGATGGGTTTATAAAGGTGGATAATTTTACACTGGCGACCGATAAAGCGGGTGTCTTTGCCGGGGGTGATGCCGTCCTGGGACCCTCATCGGTTATCGAGGCAATAGCGCATGGCAGGCAGGCAGCCAAATCCATCGATATCTATCTGGGAGGGAGGGGTGATATCGATGAGACTCTGGCTTCTCCCGAAGATAATTCTTCTCTGCCTGACCCTTCGGGCCAGCCGCGGCAGGTATCGCCTGTGCTGTCTGCGGGGGAAAGGATTAAAGACTTTTCGCAGGTGGAGCTGGGTTACGATAAAGAGATGGCTGAAAAAGAGTCGCGC
>CAZJVO010000047.1:6586-10933 GCA_964549815.1 uncultured Dehalococcoidales bacterium
CTGGAGAATGGGATTTATATCCCGTCCCTGTGTTATTCACCTGAACTTAAGCCGCACGGCGGTTGCCGCCTGTGTATCGTGGAAATAGAAGGCATGCCTGGCATGCCGACAGCTTGCACAACAGAGGTAAAAGAAGGCATGGTCGTACGCACATCTACTCCCGATGTCGATGATGTGCGCTGCAATATAATAGATTTGATGCTGTCCGACCATCCTCTGGATTGCCTCACCTGTGTCAAAAACCAGCGCTGTGAACTACAAAAGGTAGCGGCATATCTTGGGATAAGTAAGAGGACATTGCCTCATGTTAAAAGGGAAATGCCGGTCGATGACAGCAATCCTTTCTTCAGAATCGACCGCAATTACTGCATTATGTGTCAGAAATGTACGCGTACCTGTGACGAGATAACCTGTGTCAATGCCATTGAGGTTGTCGGTCGCGGTTATGAGAGCCATATCGGCACCTTCGAGGATAAGCCGATAATGGAATCCGATTGCCAGTCCTGCGGCGAATGCGTTGCCTGTTGTCCGACTGCTGCTTTATCCATAAAGAGTGAAGCAGTCCCTGCTTACGAAGTGGAGACCACCTGCCCTTATTGCGGAGTCGGATGCGCTATGTATCTGGGTGTGAGAAACGACAAAATCGTTTCCGTCAGGGGAGGCGATAGCAAAGCGAATAAGGGGAAGCTATGTGTTAAGGGGCGTTTTGGCATTGCTGACTATGTTCACAGCAGGGAAAGACTGCATTCCCCTTTGATTAAAAGAGGCGACAGATTCGTCGAAGCCGGCTGGGATGAGGCTCTTTCGCTGGTTGCCGAGAGACTGTCGGCATATCCCAAAGAGCAGGTGGGTATCATATCCTCATCCCGCTGCACCAATGAAGACAATTATGTTGCCCAGAAGTTCTGCCGGCTGGTACTGGGAAGCAATAATATCGACCACTGCGCCAGGTTATGCCATGCTCCTACGGTTGCCGGGCTGGCTCGAACTTTTGGCAGCGGTGCTATGACCAATTCGATTGAGGACATTGCAGAGTCGAATTGCATCTTTGTTATCGGTTCCAATACTACCGAAGCCCATCCGGTAATCGGTATGGTTGTCAAGCAGACAGTTCGATGCGGAGCGAGGCTGATAGTTGCCGACCCTCGCGAAATAGAGCTGGCTCGTTTTGCCGATATATGGCTGCGGCATAACCCGGGAAGCGATGTAGCTCTGTTGATGGGTATGATAAAGGTTATTGTCGATGAAAATTTGCAGGATATCGATTTTATATCCGAGCGCTGCGAAAATACCGAGGCCTTCATAGAGTCTCTGAAGCCTTACGACATCGATTTTGTAGAGAAAACTACCGGAGTTCCGCGTGAGCAGATTATTGCGGCGGCGCGAATGTATGCGGTTGGCAATCCTTCATCGATCCTTTATACGCTTGGCATAACCGAACACTCACACGGAACGGATAATGTTATGGCGATTGCAGACCTTGCCATGATAACCGGCAACATCGGCAAGCCCGGCAGCGGGGTCAATCCATTGCGAGGGCAGAACAATGTGCAGGGCGCCTGCGATATGGGTGCTTTGCCGAATGTTTATCCCGGCTATCAGTCATCTACATCCCCTGAAACGAAGAAAAAGTTCGAGGCGGCATGGGGCGGCAGCCTTTCCATCGAAAAGGGGTTGACCACTCCAGAAATGTTCGACGGAGCCTTAAATGGCACATTCAAGGCTCTTTACATAATAGGTGAGAACTCCGTTTTAAGCCAGCCCAATTCCAGGCATGTAATTGAAGCCCTTTCATCTCTGGATTTTCTGGTAGTGCAGGATATATTCCTTACTGAAACGGCGCAGCTGGCAGATGTGGTGCTGCCGGCGGCATCCTTTGCCGAAAAGGATGGCACTTTTACCAATACCGAGCGCAGGGTACAGATGGTAAGGAAAGCCGTTGAGCCTGTTAGAGGCTCGTTACCCGATTGGAAAATCACCTGCGAGATTGCCAAACATATGTGCGGTAAGGGCTTCGATTATAAGCACCCGTCCGAGATAATGAATGAAATAGCCTCTCTTACCCCGAGTTATGGAGGCATCTCCTTCGAGCGGCTGGAAAGAGGCGGGTTGCAGTGGCCGTGCACATCTTCAGACCACCCGGGAACTCCCGTATTGCATACGAAGCAATTTACCAGGGGGAGGGGCAAATTGATTCCGATTGCATATCGCCCTTCCGAAGAGCTGCCGGATGATGAGTATCCTTTGCTTTTGACCACCGGACGCCGGTTGTTCCATTATCATACCGGCACGATGACACGGAAAACAGATGGGCTCAATCACTTTATGAGTCGGGAAAGGGTGCAGATAAATCCCTGTGATGCAATGAATCTGGGATTGAAACCCGATGATGAAATCAGGGTTATATCACGCCGGGGAGAGGTTAAAGCGGGTATAGAAATAACTGAAGTGGTTCCGCAGGGGGTGGTCTATATGACTTTTCATTTTGCCGAGACTCCGACCAATATGATAACCAGCTGTGCTGTCGACCCGATAACTCAAACACCTGAATATAAGGTCTGCGCCGTAAGGATAGAAAAGATTGCATGACTTTAGCGATTCTGCCTTTCGAGCATTGAGGTTAGAGAATATGGTATTATTAAGGTTGTAATCAATATAAGAAGAGATTGTTATGCAGCAAGTGGGAATGGATATAGTAGAAATAAATCGGATAAAGGAGGCTGTTTCCCGCTGGGGCGATAGCTTCCTTAGCCGCATCTATACCGACTTAGAGCTGGAATTGTATGGTAATCGGCCTGCTTCGCTGGCGGCCCGCTTTTCGGGGAAAGAAGCGGTGATAAAGGCTCTGGGGTCCAGGAAGGTGCGTTATCGAGATATAGAAATACTCGCCGATTCGAGTGGTAAACCGCAGGTCACTTTATATGGGAATGCCCTTCGCCTGGCGAAGGGTATCGGGATGGATGGGCTGGTGATAAGCTTATCACATTGCCGTGAATATGCGGTTGCCTGTGCAGTCGGTGAAATGCATCCTGCAGGTGGGGTTCCTCCTGACGCTCCGTAAAATAATATTTATCATACTCCTTATCTATTCAACTGGGGTTATCAACGTGATAGAATTATTATACAGGTGCAGGTCGTTTAGGAGGGGCAAAAAATATGTCTGGTCATTCCAAGTGGGCTAATATCAAAAATCAAAAAGGGGCGGCTGATGCCAAAAGGGGGCAGCTTTTTACCAAATTAACCCGTGAAATAATAATGGCAGTACGCGAGCATGGAGGCAATCCAGAG
This sequence comes from uncultured Dehalococcoidales bacterium, assembly GCA_964549815.1. Classification (GTDB taxonomy): domain Bacteria; phylum Chloroflexota; class Dehalococcoidia; order Dehalococcoidales; family UBA5627; genus UBA5627. The sequence goes on from CAZJVO010000047.1 coordinate 9,875, forward strand.
GCTAATTCTCGTTTGAGACTCTGCATCCAGAAGGCTCGCGACAATAACATGCCCATGGATAACATCGAGAGGGCAATCAAGAAAGGGGAGGGCACCCTTGAAGGGATGACAATCGATGAGTTCGTACTGGAGGGGTATGGGCCGGGTGGGGCAGCGCTTTTAGTAGATGTGTTTTCCGATAATCGTAACCGTACTATTCAGGAAGTCAGGAGTGTATTTACCCGCAGTGGGGGTGGGCTTGGAGAAGCTGGAAGCGTCAACTGGCAATTCGAACAGAAGGGGGTTATCGGTATAGAGGTTACCGATGGTATGAGTGTAGATGATGTTTCCCTGATGGCTATTGATGCCGGTGCGGAAGATGTAAAGGTGGATAAGGATTATATCGAGATTTACACCAGCCTGGAAGATATGGAAAAGATTCGCAAGTCGCTGGAAGGTAACGGTATTACAGTTAAATCGGCAGAGATGGCAAAAGTTGCTAAGAATACCATCCAGCTCGATGAGGCCACATCGCTGCAAGTGTTGAAATTGATAGACAGGCTGGAGAATCTGGATGATGTCCGCAATGTATGGAGCAATGTAGAGTTCTCCGATGCAGTCCTGGAGAAATACGAGGGATAGTCCGAAGGCGGTAATGAGGATACTGGGAATAGACCCCGGAACGATTACAGTGGGCTACGGCATCATAGACAGCGAGGGGGGGGACCTTTCCTTTGTGTGTTGTGATGCCATCAAATGCAAACAACGCTCTCCCATAGGAGAGCGTTTGTGCTATATCTATGATGAGCTCTGTGCTGTTATATTACGTTTTAATCCCGATGTTATGGCGGTAGAGCAGCCCTTTGTCGATAAGAATGTTCGCTCTGCTCTGGCAATCGGCAAGGCGCAGTCGATAGCCATACTGGCAGCAGGTAAGCATCATATCCCCTGTTTCGAATATTCTCCGGCGCAAATAAAGCAGGGGGCTACCAGCTACGGAGCCAGCTCCAAGGAGCAGGTGCAGCAGATGGTAAAGTTGCAGCTTAATCTGGCCGAAATCCCTGAACCGAACGATGCCGC
>CAZJVO010000048.1:0-10442 GCA_964549815.1 uncultured Dehalococcoidales bacterium
GCTGGGTAACGCCCAGGGGGGGTAACCCCACGGAAAGTGCAACAGAAACATACCGTCCCGAGTAATCGGGATAAGGGTGAAATGGTGAGGTAAGAGCTCACCGGCAGCCGGGTGACCGGCTGGCCGTGCAAACCCCATCCGGAGCAAGACCGAATAGGGGGTAAAGAAGCCCGGTCTATCCCCGGGTTGGTCGCTTGAGCCTGGTGGTAACATCAGGTCCAGATAGATGGTCATCATCCTGATTTTCGGGATACAGAACTCGGCTTACAGGTTTGCTTAGCCCATGTGAAGTCGTAAAGGGTTTATAATTTATCTTGTCCCGCAACAGCCGTATCCTCCGTAGCGCTGGCAAGGCTTGAAATATACTCCCACTTTTCGCAGCGTCCACCCCACCTGGCAATAACTTTATCTCCTGCCTTCAATTGAGCTATTTCACACTGGTTGGGGCAGCTTGTGCAGGTAAATGACGAAGTCTCATAGCTTATATTACTGATACCGAAGCCTTTGAAACGAGTCTTATTTCCAGTAGTTCTGAAATTTTCACAGGCAATGATAGCAGCACCTATGGCTCCCATAATCTCGTGGTGCTCAGGAACAAATATTTTAGTCCCCAGTTCCTCCTCGAAAGCACGTATCATGGCTTGATTGAATGCAACTCCCCCCTGAAAAATAATCGGTTTTTCGATAGCCTTCCCCAGCCCTACATTATTGAGGTAATTGCGTGCCAGTGCCTGGCATAATCCATACAGGATATCCGGCGTGCTGTGACCCATCTGCTGCTGGTGAATCATATCGGATTCGGCAAATACCGTGCAGCGTCCTGTGATACGGACGGGATTCTTACTCTTCATGGCCTCTTCAGCAAGTCCCCCGATACTTATACCCAGTCTCAATGCCTGGTGGTCTAAAAAGCTGCCTGTACCGGCTGCGCATACGGTATTCATGCCAAAATCGGCTACCACACCATTGCGGATGATGATAATCTTGCTGTCCTGACCACCTATTTCCAGGATTGTCCTGACATCAGGGAAGAAGTGAGTGGCGGCTATAGCATGGGCGGTTATTTCATTTTTAATGACATCCGCCCCGATAATTTCCCCTGCAAGGTATCTGGCGCTGCCGGTGGTTCCAGCGCCGCCTACCTCGTAATTGGCGGAAATTCCATTGCCGATTTCATGCATCAATTTCTGTATCTGAATAATCGGTTTACCACTGGTAGGTATGTAGCGATGAGTGATGAGTTCCATATCCTCGCTCATTAAAGCGCATTTTGTGGTAACTGACCCGACATCAATTCCCAGAAAAACCTTTTTACCCATTGCTCCTCCTCCACTTGACGGCTTAAGCTATCGCTCGGTTTATCCTTACCTGCCTGATGAACCCACCCTGTAGCTGAAGTATCAAGTGCCTTGGTATTATCAGAGTTGGAGGCCTGTATTATAAAGCGGCAAAGTAAATCTGATAGCGGTCCCCCTGCCTTCTTCGCTGGCTGCTGAGATGCTGCCCCCGTGAGCCTGTACTATATGTTTGGCAATAGCCAGCCCCATGCCGGTTCCCTGTCCGCTGCGTGATTTATCGGCCTTGTAGAATCGTTCGAATATGTGGGATAAGTCATCCTTTGCAATGCCGGTACCCTCATCTGCTATCTCAATTACAGCTATATTCGACTGTTTTTCAGTTGTAGCGGTGATGGTCCCTCCTGGATAGCTGAATTTAATGGCGTTATGCACCAGGTTGACGATAACCTGCCTTATGCGCTCTTTATCGGCTTTAACCAGCAGTTGCCCTGAATTAAATTTGGTTTTCAATGTCAGGTTTTGTCGCTCTGCCTGGGGTTCAAGCTGGTCGAGGACTTCCTGGATAAGTAAATTGATGTCGACCATCTCGGTTTTTAATTCTATTCTACCGCTTTCGATACGTGAAAGCGCTGTCAGCTCCGAAACCATCTGCGTTAGCCTGTCTACTTCCGCCTCTATGCGGTTAAGGAAATCTCTTGCGGAATCAGGCTCGTTGATAGCGCCGTCCTGGAGAGTCTCAGTCATCGCTTTAATGCCTGCCAGCGGCGTTCTGAATTCGTGTGAGATATTGCCGATGAGTTCTCTTCTCATCGTCTGCAAACTCCTCAGCTCGGTAAGGTCCTGTAATATTATCAGTATACCGTTCGATTCGTTGCTGCGGATGGGAACGGCAACCGCCTGTATGAATTTCTTTAATACTACAGATTCGAATTGAATTGCCTGTTGTTTTCCTGTGGTAAGGCATTGCTGTAAGATATCGTTTAACCGGTGGTCTCGGAAGGCTTCTATCAGGGGTTTCGATATAATTTCTTTCCCTTCGACATTCAACATCTTCTTACATGCTGTATTTACCAGTGTTATATTGCCTTCTCTATCTGTCATAATAATGCCGTCGGTCATATTTTCCAGTATAGTTGCCAGTTCGGTTCTATCGGCGGATATCTTTTCTATCATATCCTTGATCTTGAGACGCATCTCGTTGAATGCTCTGGCAAGCTGTCCGGATTCATCGTTGCCACCGGCTTTGATTTTGTAGTCGAAATCTCCACTGGCAATTCTGCGTGCAGCCCTTGTCAGCTCGACAACAGGGCGAGTGGTCAGGCGGGTGATTGCCAGTATGGCTACAATGATAAGCAAGGCGGTTATTATTGTTGCCAGAATGATGCTATTTCTGATACTGCTTATAAGCTCGTTGACCTGCGTAATAGGCAGTGCAACTCTGGCTATTCCATAATTGGTTTGTCCGTCGGTAATCAGTATGGCTACATACATCATTTTCTCCCCGAGGGTGGTGCTGTAGCGGATACTTTCTCCATAGCCTGATTCGATGGCTTCTTTGATCTCAGGACGCGTCGAGTGGTTTTCCATCATAGAAGGGTCTTCATCCGAATCGCCCAGGATGGTACCATCGATGGCAACTATTGTTATACGCTCATCTATCTGCTGCCCAAGGGTTTTTACCATGGTATCTATCGAATCTATATCACTTATATTACTCAGATAGGGCAGGCAGATTTCAGATACTATCAGTGCCTCGTTTTTAAGTTGTTTGCCAAGATTATCGAGTTGGGCATCCTTTACCGAATTTGTCAGGAATATGCCGAGTATAGTCATGCTGACCACTATCAGCAAAACGAGCCAGAATATAATACGCCATTGAATACTGCGGAACATTACTGACCTTCCATTTTATAGCCTGTTCCGCGTATGGTTAAAAGTAACCTCGGCTTTTGCGGGTCGTCTTCTATCTTCTCTCTCAGCCAGCGGACATGTACATCCACAGTTCGAGTGTCGCCCGTATAGTCGTATCCCCAGACCTTTTCGAGGATTTGCTCGCGTGAAAGCGCTATGCCTTTATTCCTGACAAAGAGAGCCAGCAGGTCGAATTCCTTTGGATTCAATTCTACTCTCTGTCCTCTGATTTTGGCTGTGTGGGAAGCCAGGTCTATCTCTATTTCGTGGTACTTGAGTACGGTTTCCTTTTCCACGGTAGATTGCTGCATCATTTTAACCCTGCGTAGCATGGCGGCTACTCGGGCCAGCAGTTCCCTGATACTGAAAGGCTTGGTCATATAGTCGTCCGCCCCGATTCCCAATCCGATTATTTTATCTGTCTCCTCCGCCTTCGCTGTCAACATCAGTATCGGAGCTGGGGTTTCATTACGCAGAATGCGACAGACTTCCAAACCGCTTAGTTTCGGTAGCATCACATCCAGTACTAAAAGGTCGGGTTTTTCGCGGCGAGCTGCTTCCAGCGCCTCTGCGCCGTCGGCAGCGGTAACAATGTCATATCCTTCCTTCCTCAAGTTATACCTGAGAGTGGCCAATAGGTTTAAATCATCTTCTACCACCAGTATCTTGTCTGCCATGATTTATCTCCGAATCAGTATAAGTATAAATGCTTTTAAAGTTAATTAAAAGGTATAATATTCACCCGTTAACGTTGTTCGTGATGAGCCTGTCGAATCCATAACGGCGTCTGCTTTATATCTGGATATAATCACTGTTACCTATGTGCTTGTATCAGATTATTATCTGTATACCCAATTGAACAGGTGATAAGCCTTCCCTTGGGGTAAGGTGGCATCCCGATTATCGGGATGCCAAATGAGGATTATCCTATAATCTCCCTTATCAGTCTCGCTTTACTCGACAGCTTCCCCAGGGGGAAGCCTTCACTATCAAATTAATAATTGGAAGCCCCGAGTTCCTCCATTTTGCCGGTTACGATATAGATTATCCTTTCGCAGATATTCGTCACGCGGTCGGCGCTGCGTTCGAGGTTATGTGCTACCCATATCAGGCGTGTAGCCCTGGTTATGGTCTCAGGGTCTTCCATCATAAAAATCAAGAGTTCACGAAAAACCTGGTCGTACAGGTCGTCCACCTCGTCATCCTCGGCGATGACTTCTCTGGCTGTGATGGCATCGTGCTTTATAAAGGCATCCAGGCTCTGCTGCAGCATCAGGATGGTCTTGTCCGCCATGCGGGGGATGTCGATGAGGGGTTTAAGCAGTTCTTCATTGCCTATCATCAGCACAATTTTGGCTATTCCGGCCGCATAATCCCCTATACGCTCCATCTCTGTTACGATATTAAGCACGCTTATGATGGTGCGCAGGTCTCCTGCCAGCGGCTGCTGTGTGGCAATCAACCTGATGCATTTCTCTTCTATCTCAAATCTTTTACGGTTGATATTCCCGTCATCTTCTATCAATTGTTTTGCCAGCGCAATATCCCTGTCTTTCAATGCCTTGATGGAGGTCTCGATGGCTTTTTCGACCATACTTCCCATGATGAGGATATCATCCTGAATTTCGCGTAGTCTCTTGTTAAAATCAGTTCTTATCTCCATTATCCCGCCCTCCTCTGTAAACTAGCCAAAACGCCCGGTTATATAATCTTCCGTGCGTTTGTCTTTGGGATTGGTAAATATCTCCGATGTTGTCCCGTATTCCACGAGCGTACCGGCACGGTCCTGTTCCATCATAAAGAACGCGGTCATATCGGATACCCTTGCAGCCTGCTGCATATTGTGGGTTACGATGATAATCGTGTAGTTTTTTGTCAGTGTCCGCATCAGGTCTTCGATTTTCAATGTGGCCATCGGGTCGAGGGCGCTGCACGGTTCATCCATCAATATTACTTCTGGTTCCACTGCCAGCACGCGGGCGATGCATAATCTCTGCTGCTGTCCTCCCGACAATGCCAGTGCCGATTGACCCAGTTTATCCTTTACCTCGTCCCATAAGGCTGCCTGTTTCAGACTTTTTTCGACTATCTCCTCCAGTTCCATTTTATTATGTTTGTCATGCTGTTTCGGGCCGAAGGCGATATTGTCGAATATGGAGATGGGGAAGGGATTGGGTTTCTGGAATACCATGCCGACTTTTTTTCTCAGTTCGACTACATCGACGGTTCTGTCAAAAATGTTGTTGCCGTCCAGTTCAATGCTGCCTTCAATGCGGCTGCCATATATCAAATCGTTCATGCGGTTTAGAAGCCGCAGAAAAGAGGATTTTCCGCATCCCGAAGGCCCGATAATAGCCGTAATGGCGCAGCCATGGATATCCAGATTTATATCCCTTAAAGCCTGAAAACTGCCGTAGTAGAAATTTAAGTGATTTACCTTTATCTTTCCGCCGGGGCAGGTTTTTCCATTAAAATTATATACTGTCATTCTAAGCTATCCCCCTCATCTTTTTTTGAAAACGCCCTGCCAGCCAGTTAGTCATGGCGTTGATGAGTATGATGATGATTATCAGTACCGAGGCTGTTGCCATTGCCTTGTCGAAAGCCAGGGTCTCCATTGCCAGATAGTAGACATGCAGAGAGAGCGTCCTGCCGCTATCCATCAGGGATGTCGGCATTGCAGCACTTCCACCCATGGTAACATACAGGCAGGCAGTCTCCTCGATGGCTCGGCCCATGCAGAGAATAACCGCAGTAACTATTCCAGGGATTGCTGCCGGTAGAACTATTCTGGATATCATTTGCCAGCGGGTAGTTCCCAGTGCCAGTGCCGCTTCGCGGTATGAGTATGGAACCGAACTTAAGGCTTCTTCGGTGGTGCGTATCATGGTGGGTAGCAGTAAGCACACCAGAGTCAGTGCTCCTGATAGTATTGAAAAGTTAAAGCTCAGGATGGTTACGAATAGCGCATAACCGAAAAGGCCGAAAAGAATCGATGGGATTCCTGCCAGTGTTTCTACGCCGTAGCGGATTATGCGTGTCAGCCTGTTATGGGGGGCGTATTCTGAAAGATATATGGCTGCCCCGATACCTATCGGAACCAGCATAACCAGTGTAAGCCCTACCAGATATAGAGTGCTCATGATAACGGATGAGATGCCGCCCTCTCCGGATAGCCCTCCCTTCGGTTCTGTTGTCAGAAAATCCCAGCTTATGCTGGGAATGCCTTGAATAAGAACATAACCGATAACAACAAGCAGCAGTAGAACGGTTATGGCACCGCCTCCCCAGATTCCAGCCATGGCTATTTTTTCCGTCTTCTTAGCCGATAGTTTTAGCATTGGAGCCTTTCTTAAAGTAGATACTTGCAATACTGTTTAATATTATGATGAAGACGAAAAGCACGATGCCTGTTGCGAAAAGCGCGCTTCGGTGCGTATCGGCTGCATAGTTTATCTCCAGGGCTATATTACCTGTCAGGGTGCGTGCGGCGTCCAGCAATGAGTCGGGGAAAGCGATGGAGTTTCCTATAACCATGATCATCGCCATGGTTTCACCGATTGCCCGTCCCATTCCAAGCACGATACTGGCTCCTATTCCCGATTTAGCTGCCGGTAGAATTACCCCCTTTATCGTTTGCCATCTGGTAGCACCCAGAGCTAATGCCCCTTCTTTATAAGAAGCTGGCACCGCCTTGATGCTGTCTTCGCTGATACTGATAATCGTAGGCAGAACCATGACCATGAGCACGATGGAAGCTGTCAGTATACTGAATCCGCTGCCCCCGATTTTGCTTATAAGAGGAACCAGCAGTACCAGTCCTACCAGCCCATAGACTACGGAAGGAATCCCCACCAATAGTTCTACGGCGGGGCGCAGAATGTTACGCACTTTATCGGGGGCAACCTCGGCCAGCAGTATGGCACAGGCAATTCCCAGTGGTATGGCAAGTAACATCGATACCAGAGTTACTGCTATAGAACTGACTATCATTGCGAATATTCCATACAGTCCTTTGCCCGGCCGCCATACCGGGTCGAAGATGAAGTTGAAGAATCCTATCTCGGAAAATGCGGGGAGACCCTCGCGGAAGATAAACAGAGCTATCAGCAGCAGAATAATGAAAGAACTGGCGGCACTTATAAAGACGATATATTTTACCAATCTATCTGTAAAATAGCGTGACATCATTATCCCTCAAACGGCAGTGGGGGTAGCTTTTAGAGGGCTACCCCTGTCCGCTTTATAAAATTGTAACTGAATTTCTTCGTTATTCTTTTGGTTCATTATTTACAGGATTGAGATGTAATCTTCGGCTACTATTGCCTGTCCTGCTATTCCAAGGCAGAAGTCGATGTATTTCTGGACTATCCCTTCGGGTTCGCCGAGGGTAACATATATCAGCGGCCTTACTATCGAATAACTGCCGTTCTTGGCATTCTCTTCTGTCCCTTCCACTCCGTCTATACTTAGAGCAGCGACGCTGGAATCCAGATAGCCCATAGAAAGGAAGCCGATGGCTTTTGTATTGCCGGCAACCGTTGTTTTCAAAGCACCATTGGAATTTTGCAGTATGGCCTCGTCGGTTATAGGCGTTTCACCCATAACCAGTTCTTCAAAGGCAGATCTTGTTCCCGAGCCTTCTTCACGGGCGACGACTACGATGTCTTCATTAGCTCCACCGACCTCATTCCAGTTGGTTATCTCGCCGGCGAAGATTTGTTTTACCTGCTCCATTGTCAGTTCGGTAACGGTTTGAGAAGGGTTGGTAACGATGGCAATTCCGTCATAGGCAAGTACACTTACAACGAGTCCCAGGCTTTCCTCCGATTCCTTGAGTTCGCGCGAGACGGCTCCTATGTCCAGGGTGCTATTGGCTGCTGATGAGACACCGACGCTTGAACCGCCGCCGGTAACGGTGATTTCAACTTCGGGGAAGATTTCCATAAAGGCACCAGCCAGGGTTTCTGATAGCGGCTGAACTGTGGTGGAGCCTCCGGTGGTGATGGTTCCCGAGAGTTCCCCGGATTCGGTGATTGTTTTTGTGGCCATGTTGGTCACTGTTTTTGTTGTCGTTGCTGTGGCTGTAGAAGTAGAGGTAGCAGTAGCTGTTGACGTGGCGGTAGCAGTAGCCCCACCGGCGGTAGTCGTTTTAGTGGTGGTAATGGTATCGGTAACAGTTTTTGCTGTGCATCCGCCCAGTAGTCCTGCCAGCAGGACTACTCCCGTTCCTGCCAGAAAATCCCTTCTTGATAACTTGTTTTTTGATTCCTCTTTCAATTAACTCACTCCTTTAAATCTTTTCTTATATTTACCAGTGTTAGCAATAGGTTTTTGAAAGTTCGTTGTGTATCTGCGCCCTGATGTTATTTTTTACCAGCACGTCGGGGTGTTTGTTAATCAGATGCAGGATGCCCTCTGCGCTGGCAAGGTTGGTAGCAAGTGGTACGTTGTGTACGTCGCATACCCTGAGCAACGCAGTTATATCAGGCTCATGGGGTTGCGATGTCAATGGGTCGCGCAGGAAAATAACCGCATTGACCACTCCGCTGGCTACCAGCGAACCGATTTGCTGGTCTCCGCCCAGGGGGCCGCTCTGCATCAAAGTGATTGGCAGGCCGGTCTTGGCCTGTATCTGCTCTCCTGTGCTTCTGGTAGCTATCAGGTGCAACTGCTCCAGTGTTTCCCTGTAGGAGCATGCCAGGTCGACCATATCTTCCTTCTTCGAGTCATGGGCGACCAGCGCCAGTGTAAATTTTTTCATTTCTTCTTTCTCCTTCTTCATTATTCACCACTTATTTTATAAGGTGATGTTTAAAGTAGATTTAAGGTTTTGTTAAAATGGTGTTAAAAATAGAAAACTGGCACGGCAAGCAGGTTTTTTAAAAAAGAGGTATTAGCGATGGAATTATTGGGCAGGTGGTAAAAAAAACCGCGTCGGATAATAGTTTCCGGCGCGGTTTCAGTTTGTAGAAGCAAATTCTATCTATTATTACGAATCAATTTTGGCAATGCTTTCTCCCACTGACATACATTCTTCGGATACGTGGTTGCAATGCACAGCCACCTGCTGCAGATGGTATGCTTCTTTTTCCAGGCTGTTAGCCAGCGATTTCATTTTTTCCTCGTATTCGGCAAAAGCTTTTTGAATTGTTTCCAGCAAACTAAACCTTCCTTTCTTATTGTCTGCCTGGCTATTTTATCAGCTCAAGTGGCAGGATTTAAATCGAGCCCGCCAAATACTTCAGCGGGCTCATTTATTTATTGGGTGAAACTATACTATGGAATTAAAATCGTTGTCAAATTGTATCGACATAATGCTATACATAATTACGATAATCAGGGTTTATTAAAGCAGTTCAAAGCGTGATACAATTAGTTTATGAATATAATGCCGTGTATTACCGAAATGAGCGTTACGCAATTAAGCGAAGAGATGACATCGATTGGGGAAGCAGCCTTCCGTACCAGGCAGGTACAGCAGTGGGTATATAAAAAAATGGCATGGTCTTTCGATGAAATGTCGGATTTGCCATTATCACTGCGGGCTGCTCTCAAAGATAAATTCAGATTGCACAGCCTGTCACCATGTGGGGAGGTGGGTGGATATGGCGATACCATAAAAGTCCTGTTTGCTCTGGAGGATGGGAAAACAATAGAATCCACACTGATGCTCTATCCGGCCTCAAGAGGCAGGGAAAGGAATACGGTTTGTGTATCCACCCAGGTTGGATGTGCGATTGGCTGCCCATTTTGCGCCACAGGGCAGCAGGGGTTCGAGCGTAATCTGACATCCGGAGAGATAATCGACCAGGTACTGTATTTTGCGCGGTATCTAAAGGATACCGGGGGAGGTAAAATCACCAATATCGTCTTTATGGGGATGGGAGAGCCGCTGTCCAATTACAATTCCCTGTTATCGGCAATCGATAGGCTGAATGCCGCTGATTTGTTCGGCCTCAGCGCACGCAGTATGGTTATTTCCACATCGGGGCTGGTACCCCAGATAAATCGGTTGAGCGAAGAAAAATGGCAGGTGGGATTATCCATATCCCTGCATGCGGCAGACGATGCCTTGCGCAGTAAGCTGGTACCTATCAATCAAAAATATCCTCTTAAGGAACTGATGAGTGCCTGCCGTAATTATTTCGAGGTAACCGGACGGCGTATCAGTTTTGAATATGCCCTGTTCGAGGGGGTTAACGATTCCCTGGCTCATGCCCGTTCGCTGGC
>CAZJVO010000049.1:0-9173 GCA_964549815.1 uncultured Dehalococcoidales bacterium
TTGCAGGCTACAGAGAAGGCTTTCGGAGTCAAACCATCTGAACAGGCAGTCCTGTTAAGGAAACTGCTGTTTAATGCAGAAATTATAGAGAGCCACATATTGCATATTATGTTTCTGGCTGCTCCCGATTTTCTGGGAGTGGGCAGCGTATTTCCACTTGCAAATACTCATAAAGAAATTGTGGTCATGTCTTTAAGGTTAAAAAGGCTGGCCTATAACCTGGCTGAAGCAATCGCAGGCAGGAAAACCCATCCGCTTTCGTGTATAGTTGGCGGCTTCGCGAAGTTGCCTTCCTACGGCGAACTTGAATCGATGCGTAAGAGGTTGGAGGATGCTCTGGTTGACCTGGATACAATAGTTGACCTTTTTAAAACATTGAAAATACCGGATTTTCAGCGGGAAACGGAATACATTGCTCTTAAAGATGAAAACGAATATGCTTTCATCAGCGGACAAATCGCCTCTACCGATACGGGGTTGACCCCTGTCGAAAATTATTTAAAAGTTACCAATGAGTTTTGTGTGCCGCATTCTACGGCTAAATATACCAGGAATGCAAGGGATTCGTATATGGTAGGAGCGCTTTCACGCTTCAACATCAATCATGACAAACTATCACAAAAAGCCAAAAGTGCGGCCAGTGAACTTGGGCTTACAGCCCCCAGCTTCAACCCCTTTATGATAACTGTTGCCCAGTTGGTAGAGGTCATACATGTTGTGGAACATAGCATCCAGATAATTGACCAGCTGATTGATAAAGGTTTGAAAGAGGAACCTGTACAGGTTAACCCCAGGAGAGGGAAGGGTATATCTGCGGTAGAAGCTCCACGTGGTATTCTTTTTCATGATTATACCTATGGGGAAAGCGGCATCCTGAAAGAAGCCAATTGTGTTATACCGACAAATCAGAATCATAATAATATTCAAAAAGATTTTGAGGCTTTGGTTCCTTTGATATTAAGTCAACCGGAAGACGAAATCAGACATGCCATGGAAATGCTGGTAAGGGCCTATGACCCCTGCATATCATGTTCTACCCATATGCTAAAAGTAAGTTTTAGACAATAATTCAATGCAAACGTATGCAGCCTGAATTTCATGAAGGCTGCATACGTTTCTTCGGTTAAATTAGCCAATTATAACAATGTGCCCTTTCTTGACTATCTATTTACACAGGAAATGTTAGACTATTCAGGATGTTCTTTTATAATTTTTTATACTCCCCTAACACGAATCCCTTGACTTAACGGTCGAGGGATTCGGAAATTCCTTGTTTAATCGAGGGTCGTGTTGCTTTAATACCCCGACCGTAAGGTCGTGGAGGGTTATTTTTACCTCGGTCTGTTAATATTATTGACACAATGATGCATGCCATTTAAAATGGAAGACATATTGAGGTTGAATAAAATATGTTCTGTCCTGTTTGTAAAATTGTTATGATGAATATTGAGTATGAGAAGATTGAATTGGACTATTGCGCCAGATGCAAGGGGGTGTGGTTCGATTCCAACGAAGTGGAGTTGCTGTTTAACAGAATGGAGATAAAAAACCATGGTTTGTCTTTTGCAGAGCTCATGAATAAAGTAGATAAGACTATTCCTGAGAAAAAACATAGATGCCCCCTTTGCAAGCGTACTATGAGTAAAGTAAAAATAGGAGACTCCCCTCAAATTGTTATCGATATCTGTACCATGGGGGATGGGTTGTGGTTCGATGGGGGAGAAGCTGTTCAATTGATAAAAAGTACTTCACACGATAATCAAAAGCAGGGTGAAAATGCCGAACAAAGGGTAATTAAATTCCTTGGAGAGGTTTTTCGGATATAGATAAGTTTAATGGTACCCCGGGAGCAGGGGACTAAATCAGGAGGTGTTTCTTGGAAATCGTACTTTGGGTATTACTGGGGATTATAGTCGTTTTATTGTTGTTTTACGTCCTTACCTATAATGGCCTGGTCAAATTGCGTAATCAGGTTAAAAATGCCTGGGCGCAAATCGATGTGCAGTTGAAGAGAAGATATGACCTTATACCTAATCTGATGGAAACGGTTAAAGGTTATATGAAGCATGAAAGAGAAACAATGGAAGCTGTAACCAACGCCAGAAACCTGGCTCAGAAAATATCTGATAGCGGTGTGGCCGCTCGTTCCAAGGCTGAGGCGGAATTGAGTACAGCTCTGGGTAGGCTGCTGGCTGTGGCGGAAAACTATCCCGATTTAAAGGCTAATCAGAACTTCCTTGCTTTGCAGGAAGAATTGGCTTCCACAGAAAATAAAATCAGCTTTGCACGTCAGTTTTATAATGATTCTGTTCTCAATTATAATAATAAGATACAAATGTTCCCGTCCAATATTGTAGCTGGTATGAGCGGCTTTAAGACAGGTGAATTCTTCGAAGTGACGGCCGTTAACGAAAGGGAGGCTCCCCGGGTAAGTTTTACTTAATAAAGGGGAGTAGCGCAATATGTGGGAACAAATAAGATCCAACCGGATACGGTCGGCAATTCTCGTCATAGGTATGGGGATTTTGTTATTCCTGATCGGATATTTTCTCGGCTTGTATTTATTCGATAGTGGAACAGGTGGTCTGATAATCGCCATAATATTATGGGCGATTATGACGCTGATAGCCTATTTTGAAGGCGACAGTATCCTGTTAGCTTCTGCAGGGGCTAAAAAAATTACTCATGACGACCATCCTCGTCTCTATAATATTGTAGAAGAAATGCGTATCGCCTCGGGGCTGCCCAAAACCCCCGATATCTATATCATCGATGACCCAGCGCTGAATGCTTTTGCCACTGGTAGAGACCCCAATAAGGCTGCTGTAGCCATTACCTCCGGTTTATTGCAGCAACTGAATCGTGATGAATTACAGGGTGTTATGGCACACGAAATCTCTCATATTAAAAATCGAGATGTACTCCTTATGGCTATGACAAGTGTCCTGCTGGGGACCATTGTAATGATATCATGGTATGGATCGAGGATAATGATGTATGGAGGCGGTGGTTCCAAACGCAACTCCTCATCGGGAGGTGCAGCGCAGGGGATTATCATGCTTATTGCTTTTTTCCTGATAATACTGGCACCGATTTTTGCCCAGTTAATTTATTTTGCCATATCACGAAAACGCGAATATCTGGCTGATGCTTCTGCCGCTCTGTATACCAGGTATCCCGAAGGGTTAGCTTCCGCTCTGGAAAAAATAGGGGCATCGTCAGGACAGTTAAAATCTGCCAATCAGGCGACAGCACCTATGTATATAGTTAATCCTTTTCGTAAAAAAGGAAAGGCGGCAACGGATTGGAGCAGTACTCATCCACCGATATCGGAAAGGATAAGAATACTGCGTGCAATGGGAGGCAGTGCCTCATTTGCCGCTTATGATAATGCATACAGGAGCATGCACAAAGGAAAGGGTGTCATACCTGCTTCATCGATGTCTTTAACTGGCGCCGAATATCCGGCTGTAAGAAGAGTGAGTGAAGCAGATGACCCTGATAGGCTTGAGCGCACGCGTGAGACTTCCAATGTAATGTGGAAATTAAGCAATTATCAAACTATCGATTGCCCGTGCGGAACGAAGTTGAGGATTCCTCCCAACTTTGGCGAGAAGAAAATAGAATGTCCGCATTGTGGGAGAGTTCATACTATCCAGAATAAATAATCGTTATGCAAAGGGGGATATATCAGGTCCCCTTTTGCTTTTATAACGTTAATGATTCCCAACAACCCGGTATAGATAGTTCGGAGCCATTGCAGTAAAACTTTTCCATGCTGATGGTTGGGGGATTATGCTTAGGGGCGATAAATCCAGCCCTTTGATAAGTCTCATGTAATATGATGCTGCCTGAACCTTGAGCTATTATTGGTACAATGATAAAATGCTTTTGGTTCATGAAACCGAATTGACGATAAGCAACAGAATTGCCTTCTCCGGGGGAGTGTCGGAACTGGCAGACGAGCAAGACTTAGGATCTTGTGCCGAAAGGCGTGGGGGTTCAAATCCCCCCTTCCCCACCAGATAAAAACCCGGTGGGAGGATTTTCTCCCATTTTATATAAAAATCACAATTTTAGGCACAAAATCTATTGACTTTGCCCATTATTCAGTGTAATCTGGATGCTAGAGGTATTTAGTTACCAGAAGTATGTTGTTGCCACCTTTGAATATGACCAGCCTCTTCTATAGAAGAAGGCTAATTAGCAGGTATATTGTAATTTTTATTTATATCAAAGGAGGCGCACATGCAAGGTGATGATCTAAAAAACAAAGCGAATCAACCCGAGGCACTACCCCCACCGAAAATTCTCACAAAACCGCTCCCTGCAATCCTTGATGACATGGAGGCTAATATCCGGGCTGCTATCGAAGCTGCCAGAAGAGCGGAAGATGCTGCAAATAAAGCAAATGCATCGGCATTATTAGCTACTAAGGCGTCAGGTGAGGCAGAAAAAAGGGCCGAAGAAGCCCGAAAAGCTGGAGAAACAGCAGCACAACAGGCTACAGCAGCAGCTGCTGAAGCAGCTGCCAGAGCAGAACAAATAGCAAAAACTGCTATTGCCGATGCTGAAAAAGCTGAGAAGAAAGCCAAAGAAGCCGCCGATGCTGCCAGCAGGGCGGCAGAAGAAGCTGCCAACAGGGCAGAAGAAGCTGCTCTCAGAGCTGAAGAAATAGCCAGGGCAGCCCAGTATGCTGCTGAAGAGGCTACAGCCAAGGCGAATGAAGTGGCGCAGGCGGCTAAAGAAGTTGCAGCGGCTGCTTTGAAAGCAGCTGAAGAAGCTGCCATAAGGGCTGAAGATGCAGCGGTATTAGCCAGGGAGGCTGTAGAGCGTTCTATAGAGGCAGCAAATGCTGTAGCAAAACAGGCTGAAAATCTGGCAAAACTGGCAAAGTCGGCAGCGGCAGAAGCTAATAAGAATATGAATGCAGAATCTGCCAAAAAGGCTGACGAAGCTGGAAGAGATGCTAAAAAGGCAGCAGCGGCTGCTTTCCGTTTGGCCGATGAGACTGCCAGAAAAGGCGAACTGGCTGATATTGCAGGTGATACAGCTATATTGGCGGCTACCAGAATATCCGGCATGCTGGCTGAGAGAATAGATGAATCAGGCAAAGATGCCAAGGAAGCGGCTGCCAAAGCATATCGTGTTGCTGCAGAAACTAATAAGAAAGCTGAAATGGCTGATGTTGCCGGAGATGAAGCAATGGCAGCAGCCATAAACGCTCTGGCTGAAGAAGCTGCATTAAGGGCAAAGGAAGCAGCTATTGCGGCGAAAGCGTCGGCATTAAGTTCAATTGAAGCTGCAAAAACGGCGGCAAAGGTATCCGATGAAAAATTAGAGCTTGCTAAGGCGGCAGCCGCTGAAGCAGCAGCGAAGAACAATGTGGAGTCTGCCAAAAAGGCGGATGAAGCCGGCAGAGAAGCTAAAAAGGCAGCATTGGCTGCTACGCGTTTGGCTCAGGAAGTTGCCAGAAAGGGTGAAATGGCAAGTATAGCCGGAAAAGGAGCGCTGGAGGCGGCGGCAAAAGTATCCGGAGAATCTGCTGAAAGTACTGCAAAAGCGGGTAGAGAAGCTATTGAAGCCTCGGTTGCTGCTTCGAAATTAGCGGAAGAGGTATCTAAAAAAGCAGAGCAAGCTGATATTGCGGCTGATCAAGCCCTGGCGGCGGCTATTGCAACAGCCGTTTCACAGGCGTTTGCTAAAGCAGAAGAAGCCCAGAGAGCTTCGCAGGCGGCTACTGCCAGAGCTGCTGAAATTGCAAGGATGAAAGCTGAAGAAACTGAAAGGGCAGCCAAAGAAGCAGCCGCTCGTGCAGAGGAGATTGCTAGAGCTGCTCAAAAAGCTGCTGACGAAGCATTGGCTAAAGCAGAGGAAGCTCTTGTAAAGAAGATTGTTAAGAAACTGACGCAGTCGGAATGGGCGATCTATATGATAGTTATCGTTCTGGCAATTGTGTTCGGTTCTGTTTTTCTGGCTGTCGCACTGGTAACCGGTTTATGACGCAATAAAAATAGATATAAAATTATGCCAGCCATCTGGCAACCTTAGAAAATTGATTTTATAGCTGGTGGCTGGTATAATAAGTTTTCATGAACAGGTATAAAGACCTCTCTACTCTATTGAGATGAGTGAGAGGTCTTTATTTAAGGGGATAGTAATTACAGGTAGTTTATTATGAATAATGAAGACGATGTAAAGAAAAAGAATGGCAATATTGAAACAATGCGTCATTCGGCAGCGCATATTATGGCGGAAGCGGTTTTATCCATATTCCCCGATGCGAAGTTTGGAATAGGTCCAGCGATTGAAAATGGTTTCTATTATGATTTCGACCTGCCGCGTGCTTTGACGCCGGATGATTTGTCGGTGATAACCGATAAAATGAATGAAATAATCGCGCAAGACCTGCCTTTTATTCGAAAAGAAATATCGAAGGATGATGCTTGCCGTCTTTTTTCTGCACAGCCATATAAACTTGAACTTATCGAAGGTATTGAAGATGAAAAAGTTAGTATATATCAACAGGGGGCATTCATAGACCTTTGCCGGGGACCTCATGTTGAATCTACAGGCAAAGTCGGGGCTTTCAAATTGCTCAATATTGCCGGAGCATACTGGCGTGGTGATGAAAATAATCCCATGTTGCAAAGAATATACGGAGTTGCTTTCAATACCCAAAAAGAATTAGAGGATTATCTCTTCCAGCTGGAAGAAGCCAAGAAACGTGATCATCGCAAGCTTGGTAAAGAGCTGGAAATCTTCACTTTTGATGATGAAGTCGGGCCGGGGCTGCCGTTATGGCTGCCCAATGGCGCGGCTATGATTCAGGAAATCGAGAAATTGGCAATAGAAATGGAGTTTCGTCATGGTTATGTCCGTGTAAAAACCCCTCATATTTCAAAGGAAGACCTCTTCAAGCACAGTGGACATCTGCCTTATTATGCCGATTCAATGTATCCGCCGATGGAGCTCGAGGGCGTACGTTATTATGTGAAACCAATGAATTGCCCGATGCACCATAAGATTTATGCCAGCAAACCACGCAGCTATCGTGATTTACCTCTGCGCCTGGCGGAATATGGTACCTGTTATCGTTATGAAAAATCAGGGGAGCTGTTCGGATTGATGCGTGTACGCTCGATGCAGATGAATGATGCGCATATCTATTGTTCTGAGAAACAGTTTGAACAGGAATTTACCGATGTCATCAAGCTGTACCTGGAATACTTCAAATTATTCGATATTACAGAATATTCGATGCGTTTGAGCACCCATGACCCCAGTGGACTGGGGAAAAAGTATGTCAACAATCCTGCTCTCTGGCTGAAGACAGAGGACATGGTGCGTAAAGCGATGGACCATAACAATATACCGTACCATGAGGTTGCAAATGAGGCCGCTTTCTATGGGCCCAAGATCGATGTACAGGTTAAGAGTGTCATAGGTAAAGAATTTACGCTGGCAACCAATCAGGTTGATTTCGCTCAATCAGAGCGCTTTGAATTGGAATTTACAAATGAAGCTGGACAGAAAGAACGCCCTTTAATCATACATCGCGCTCCGTTATCCACTCATGAGCGCCTTATAGGTTTCTTGTTGGAACAGTATGCGGGAGTTTTCCCTGTGTGGCTGTCGCCTGTCCAGGTAGTTGTGATTCCGATTGCCGATCGCCATCAGGATTATGCCAGAGAACTTGAAACAGAACTTATGCGCAGATATATTCGAGTCGAGGTTGATTTTCAACAGAAGACTTTGAATAATAAAATTCGTCAAGCACAGGAGCAAAAAGTTCCTTATATGCTTATCGTTGGTGATAAAGAAGTAGAAAACAGCACTGTGTCTGTCCGTTATCGTAATGGTGAACAGGGAAATGGGCTTCCGTTCAGTGATTTTATCGATATTATTACGAAAGCTATAGCTGAGAAATCAGGTAATTAAATATTTACTTGATTAGCAAAGGTTTATTGTGTTATAGTCCTTTTATAAGAGTTATATATTCAAGGAGGGGTATAAGGATATAATTAAAGAGCTGCGCGTAAACGAAAAAATTAAGTGCAAAGAAGTACGTCTCGTTGGTGAAAAGGGTGAACAGTTGGGGATAATGCCTCTGTATCAGGCTCGTGAACTGGCCAAAAAGCAGGGCTATGATCTGGTAGAGGTTGCCCCGACGGCAGTGCCGCCTGTTTGCCGTCTTATGGATTATGGGAAATTTAAATATCAACAAACCAGAAAAGAACGAGAGACAAAAAAGACGCAGAGGCTTTCGTTGCTAAGAGAAGTAAGGCTTCGCCCTAAAATCGGTGACCATGATTTCGATGCTAAAGCGAGAGCAGCAAGGAGACTTTTAGAAGGCGGAGATAAAGTTAAATTAACCATAATGTTCAGGGGACGTGAGAATGCCCATCCCGAGCTTGGTTTGCGTTTACTGGAAAAGATGTCCGAATCCCTTAAGGAAGTTGCCACTGTTGAAAAACAACCGATTAAAGATGGTACAAGATTGCATGTGATACTGGTGCCGCAACAATCGGTTTTAAAAACTAAAGTAAAGGAAGAAGTGAAACAAGAAGAAGATGCCAAAACTTAAAACACACAAGGGAGCAAAAACCAGATTTCATATCACAGGTACCGGGAAGATTATGCGTACCAAGGGTATGAAAAGTCATCTGCGCCGCAATAAATCGCACAGAGTAAAGATGCAATTCGATGAAACCATTCCCCTGCATCCGAGTGATAAGAAAAGAATAAAAAGGCTTATACCTTACGGGGTATAATAGTTAGATAGGAGAAATATTGTGCCAAGAGTAAAAAAAGGCGTAACCGCACATCAAAGACATAAAAAAGTGCTGATGATGACCAAAGGGCATAGAGCCAGCAATCATTCTTTATATAAGCGTGCCCATGAATCGATGATGCATTCATTGAGATATGCATATTTCCATCGTCGAGAGCGTAAGGGTGATATGAGAAAGCTCTGGATTACACGCATCAACGCTGCAAGCAGAGCACATGGTATAACCTACAGCCAGTTGATAAAAGGATTGAAAGCTGCGGGAATTGACATTAATCGAAAAATGCTGGCCGAAATGGCTGTAAACGAACCCGATGCGTTTGCTGAGCTGGTTAAACAGGCATCATAAAACCTGTTAAAGTGCTAATTTTGGAATAAGCTT
>CAZJVO010000049.1:9273-10352 GCA_964549815.1 uncultured Dehalococcoidales bacterium
ATTCTCTTTTAATTAAAGTCCATTACTGCCTTTAATTCAGTCTCAGATACATTTTCCAAACGGAAGCCCAAATTGCGGACCAAATTTATCATCTTTATATTATCCTTGAGGATAATGCCATAGATACTCTTCAGATTTTTTTCTCTGGCGATTCCGATTAACATATCAGTTAATTTATGCCCCAACCAGATGTCCTGAAAATCGTCAGCAATAACGGTTGCAAATTCACCTACTTCTTTTTCAGATTCTATTATCAGGCGGCTGACCCCTACCATGCGTCTTTTATTTCCGCCATTGTATTCGGCTACTATGGCCATCTCTCGGTCATAGTCTATATTACAAAAACGGCTGAGCATATCGTGCGTGAATTCTTTTATAGGGTGAAAGAATCTGAAATTTTTGGATGCAGGAGATAATCCGTCGAGAAGTGCATGTTCCAGAGGTTCATCTTCCGGGCGGATGGGACGGAGCAATACCTGTTTTCCATCATGACAGGTCCATGGTTGTACGTAGCGGGTAGGGTAGGGAGAAATAATAAGATGGGTGGATTCCGCTTCGCCTTTCTTGACGACTTCTGTGTCCAGTATAATACGGGCATCCAGAGCGATGACCTCATTGTTGCTGATAACCAGCGGGTTAATATCCAATTCGGCAATTTCAGGGAAATCAACAATCATATTTGATACCCTGATCAGGGTCTCATCGATGAGTCGCAGGTCTACCGCCGGTTTGGTTCTAAACCCATTGGATAATGCAGAGTAAATTTTCGTCCCTTCAACCAGTCTTCTGGCAAGCACCTGGTTCAAAGGTGGCAACCCTATAGATATATCTTTATAATACTCCGCTTCGATGCCACCCTGCCCAAATAATATAACCGGGCCCAGTGTGGGGTCTTTCTTGCTGCCTATGATAAGCTCATAATCATATTTATCTACCATCTTTTGGATAGTCACTCCGTCGATTTTTGCATTAGGGCAGATATTTCTTACGGTATCCATCATGCTGGAATATGCCTGCTTGAGCTGTTGAGGCGACCTGATATCAAGCACCACACCGCCTACATCCGACTTATGAGATAT
>CAZJVO010000050.1:0-10180 GCA_964549815.1 uncultured Dehalococcoidales bacterium
TTTTGGCTGATAAATTCGGAAACGTCATCCATTTGGGAGAGCGTGAATGCAGCATTCAGCGAAACTATGGGAAGATCATCGAAGAATCCCCCTCTGTCGCGCTGGATGCCTCTATGCGTAAACAAATGGGGAATCAGGCTGTCAAACTGGCACGCGCATTAAACTACGTCGGTGCCGGCACCATCGAATTTATCTTTTCTCAGGGGAAATACTACTTCCTGGAGGTTAATGCCAGAATACAGGTAGAACATGGTGTTACGGAAATGGTCACAGGAGTTGACCTGGTCAAAGAGCAGATCAGGATTGCTTCTGATCTGCCGCTATCAATTCGGCAAAAGGATGTAAAGCTGGTAGGTTGGGCCATGGAGTGCCGCATCAACGCGGAAGACCCCTTGATGAACTTCCTTCCATCTCCCGGTAAACTAATCGGTTATCGTTCGCCGGGAGGCATCGGCATTCGCGTCGATTCCGGCGTCTACAATGGATATACTATCCCCGATTGTTATCATCCGATGATTTCCAAACTCATCGTCCACGGCAGAGACCGCAATGAAACCATAATACGCATGCGCCGTGCTCTCTATGAATACATCATCGTTGGTGTCAAGACAAATATTATTCTGCATAAAGCAATCATGGAAAACCCACGCTTTGTAGCAGGTAATTTAGAGACCGGATTCATCCAGCGTGAGACCGGATTACAGGTTAATATGAAGCGCATTGCTGAAAGAGACTACCCGTTAATCGAACGCCTTTCCGAAATATTCAACTTCAAAGATTAACTTATAAAAGCATAATAAGAGCGCAGAAAACCGATAATTTCTGATATTGCATCATATACGGGATATGAAGGCTGTGTGGCCTGGTTAATTTCTGAGCAATTACCGCATAATGTATGGAGGGCATCTTATTCACATCCATAAAAGCTTGATAACAAAAAGAAGGCTCCTGCGGCCTATCATTGTTTCATCCATGTATGTCTCAATCCCTCTGAACGTAAGGTCAGTCTGTAGAACTATGAGTATTAATAATTTATCCCTGCGGCAGTGTCGAAAAAGAAAATATACGGGGTAACAAAGTTAAACAGGGTAATGCCTTACCTGAATGGCAGGAAGGTTTTCTTAAAATATTTTTATCATTTTCAATATATTTACTTTCATGCCGGCATTGTAAATTTCCCTATCAGATGATAATATTTTTTCTATTGATTTACATGTTTTACTCATGCTATCCATATATACACCGATGGAATATTTTCATCAAAATACTTGAATATTTAAGTCGAATCGGTATTATTCTTCAGAGAGAGGGAGAAGTTAAATTTAATGGACTCAGAAAATTACAAAATGAGCTCAAATAAGTTATCGCGATTTCTTGATAAACCGTGTGAGGATTTTACAAAGCAGGACATAATCAAATACGTCGAGGAGAACGGTATAAAAGCAATAAACCTGCGACACGTCGGGGGCGATGGCAAATTAAAGACACTCAACTTTGTTGTTGACTGCAAAGCCCATCTTGATAAGATTCTTTCCGCAGGTGAAAGAGTGGATGGATCCAGCCTTTTCAGCTACATCGATACATCTTCGAGTGACCTGTATATCATTCCTCGCTATAAAACAGCTTTTGTAAATCCCTTTTCAACCGAAATACCTGCACTGGATATACTCTGCACTTATTATAATAAAAACGGAGAAAGGCTTGATATTTCTTCGGAGAATATTCTATTGCGAGCTCAGAAATCTCTGGAAAAGAGCACAGGTGCCAGGCTTCATGCAATGGGAGAGCTTGAATATTATGTTATTGCACCCAGACAAAACTTATACCTTGCAACTGTTCAGAGGGGATATCAGGAGTCGGCACCTTTTTGTAAATGGGAGCATCTCAGACGTGAAGCTATGCAGGCAATCTCCGAAGCTGGTGGAAAGATAAAATATGGGCATTCCGAGGTCGGGCATATATATGGCGAAGAAAATGAAATGGAGCAAAATGAAATTGAGTTCCTTCCCGTTGATATTGAGGATGCAGCCGACCAGATAACCGTCGCCAAATGGATAATCAGGATGACGGGATATAAATATGGAGTTACCGTAACCTTTGCCCCTAAAATACTGGTAGGGCATGCAGGAAGCGGGCTCCACGTCCATACCAGGCTGGTTAAAAACGGCAAGAACCTGTTCATAGATGACAAGGGTTTAAGTGATACCGCCAGAAGAACAATTGCAGGATATCTTGCCTGTGCGCCCTCTTTGACTGCTTTTGGTAATACTATCCCCCTGTCATTTCTCAGGTTGGTTCCCCATCAGGAAGCCCCTACCAATATATGCTGGGGGGACCGAAACCGCTCTGTTCTGGTAAGAGTCCCGCTGGGCTGGCAAAATGTCGGGAATATGGCTAAAGATGCCAACCCTCAGGATGCCGGAGTATCTATCGATAATAGAGACAGCCAGACTGTAGAGTTCAGATGCCCAGATGGCTCGGCTAACATCTATCTCTTGATGGCAGGTCTAGCTGTAGCTGCACGCCATGGCCTTGAAATGAAGAACGCACTTGAACTGGCAAAGAGTTTATATGTGGATATCAACATCTTCTCACACGAAAATGAAGAAATTCAGAGAAGACTCCCTCAGCTGCCCACCTCCTGCTGGGAATCTGCCGAAAAGTTACTTGCTGACCGAAGCATATATGAGAAGGATGAGGTCTTCCCTGTTGCAGTTATTGACGGAATCGTAAAAAATCTAAAGAGCTATAACGATAAAGACCTCAGCCAGCGATATTATGGCAAAGGCGATGAAATCCAGAAACTGGTTGCTGAATATATGCATTCAGGGTAGAATCTGTTCGAAATATATTAATGAACCTATAATTGTTGATTGTAAATCGGATTGCTGCTAGAATTATGGCAGCAGTATGAAAATTAAATATCTACTGGGGGAGCTGGAAGGCTGAGAGTTTCTATCTTATAGAAACGACCCTTTGAACCTGACCTCGGTAATACGAGCGTAGGGAAGTAAAATTGACCAGAAGTCAAGTACGACCCGGCTTCTGGTTTTTTGTTATAACCATCTGCTCTATCCGGTAGATAAGCCATAAATTATTTTTGGAGGTAATATGCTACCGGAAATAGGCAAAGTTGATCGTGCCAGTTTTGACAGGATTATTTTCCCAAGGCTGGGGAAAAAGGACCCCTCGGTAATAATAGGCCCTCAACATGGGGTTGACGCAGCCGCCATCGAACTCCCCGATGGCAACGTTATGGTAATAAAAGAAGACCCCACATTTGGATTGCCTGTCCTGATGCCCCACTTCGGCTGGGCAATCGTACATATTTGTGCCAGTGACGTTGCCTGCCTGGGTGTTAAACCGCGCTATCTATCCATCTGCCTGCTGCTTCCTCCTGGTACGGCAGACAATGTTTTAGAAAATATCTGGAAGGAAGTACATCAGGAATGTGAAAAACTGGATATTGCTGTAGTGGGGGGGCATACCGGGAGCTATCCAGGCATAACCTATCCCCTGAACGGAGGGTGTACTATAGTCGGTCTGGGAAAGAAATCACAGCTTACACCAGCCTGTAATGCTAAAATCGGAGACTACGTTATTATGACCAAAGGCCCTGCTATAGAGGCAACCGGCATCTTAGCTGTTCAGGCAGAAAAGGCTCTGTTAAAGCAATATGGAGAAAGTTTTGTGGAGAATAGTAAAAGCTATTTCTTCCAGATGAGCGTGGTTAAAGATGCCCTGATTGCAGGTCCATATGCCCATGCTATGCATGATGCTACCGAAGGAGGATTATTAAATGGAGTTTATGAAATCGCTGCTGCCTCGGGCAAGGGAGTAACCTTATATGAAGACCAAATATTCATACCCCATGAAATACAAAAAGTATGCAGCCACTTCGACATAGATCCACTTATTTCTATCAGTGAGGGGACACTTCTGATAACTGCTTCCCCCGAAAATACCGAAAACATAATCAGTGAGCTGGCAAAAAATAATATTCCTGCCTGGAATATAGGCGAAATAACGTCAGGCGAAAGAATTTTCGTACGCAAGAATGGCCAGCGAATAGCCCTGGAACCTGTGGCGGTAGACCCGTTTTGGCCTGCTTATTTCAGCACGTTAGGAGAAGAAAATGCATAACTCAAAGGATGCAGAAATAGTTTTAGGGAATATAACGATTGCGGTCAACAAACTCGAAAAATGCCCTGATTTTTCATTGCTTATCCCCGAGGTCAGAGTTAATCTGGCTTATGCGTTACCTGAAGCAAAAACTCGCTATGATGTGGCAGCAATCGAAGGGAGGATAACTGTGGTTGGTGGATTCCCATATGCCGCAGGATACCCCGCATTTGGTGCATCAGACCATATGGCACGGCTGATTATAGAAGCCCGTAAATATGACCGGATGGTCAATGCGGGAATCAACTTTAAATGCGATGATACAGTTATCAAAATTGTCATGGAATACTGCAAATTGCATAATTTGCTCTTTGGATGGATCGATAGAAGTAAAGAACCTGAAGATGTAAGTGTACAAGATGGGGCATCAATGCCCTGGAAAATAAAACAGCTGGTCTCAAGTTCTAGCGGGCTTCCCCATTTATTCTATGAAGGGAGCGGCTGGGGTAAAGAGCCGCTTTTCGTAGCTCTGGGCGAGAATGCAGTTAGTGTTGTCGATATTGCTATCAATATAGCAAAGAGCTATCGTAAGGAGCTTGCTGCTTAGTAAAATTAAGGTCGATTCTCATATCAAGGACAAGGAGCAAAAAAAGTTCAGGCCCGATTATACATCAATAGCGGCTTTAATTGAGAGCAATTCGAAAGTGCGATAGCTAAGCAGTTAAGCCATTCATATATAAAGCCTGGACTATCACAAATCATATGTCATGTGATAACCCCCCTGGCATATACATATCAGGGTGAAATAATAGTACAGTCGGACATGCGCATTGCTATAAGTGAGCCGGTGTATTTCCCCTGTACTGTTATTTGTTGTCCTTTTTGTATGCCTCTTAAGGTATCTGCATATTTTTTATCGAACATACACTGGATGCTTCGCATAACGTTTAAAGATGAGTCTGTCAGACGTATATAATGAATAGCCAGCACTTCCTTTATATCTATAGCAGCGGCATAACCGGATAGTCGAATAATTTTGTTGATAAATTTTGTATTGGCCTTTGTATAATCTTCAGCATACTCCGAGAGCAGCTCATCTACAGATAATATAAGGTCGGGAGGAGCAGGCTCAGGTTCAATTGGGGTGGTAATCTCTTCCTCTTCAGCATATGGAACATCGATGGCCGCAGCTATTGTGTCCTCTGCACTTAAGTCTGGCTCTTCTTCTTTTTCATCAGCCGCTCCAGTGATTTCTGCCTTATATTCAATAGATTCTGGTTTTACAAAAGCTTCATCCACTTCTTCCTTCAAGGATTCCAGTTCAACTATTTTTTCTGGCGATTCTTCCTCGGCATGATATTTTACAGGCTCTTCAAGCGGTCCCCGTTCCTCAATTATCGGCTCAACAAGCATAGCTTCTTCAGACAAACCCTCTACATTTGTAGGCGCACACAACTTACTTTCGGCAGTGTTGACTTTTTCATTTAAAAACATGGTATCCACCAGGGGAACATCCTGCATTTCATCTGCCATAGATTTTTCCTCTGGTATTTCTTCAGATTGTTCCCATTCATAAACCGGTTTCTTCTCATGCAGTCTTTCAGCTCTTATCTGACTGTAGGTTTTATCTATCGGTTTATAATTGGGCGAAACCAACGGATAGCCGCATAAGTAACAAGCCCAATCTTTTGTTCGCATGGTCTCCCTGAAGCAATTTGGGCATCTTGGCATTTTGCACCTCTAACAGAAGTATAAATCGGAATAGACTGCATGTAAAAGGAAATCCCTTATCATATTGGAAAGACTGCTGGAGAGGTTCACCGAAATGGGCTCGGTAGGTATCGAACCTACGACCAATCGGTTATGAGCCGACCGCTCTACCACTGAGCTACGAGCCCTCAATCTATCAACAAAGTTTAACATTTAATGCCTGTCAACACAAGCCTTTTGGAGCGGGAGACGGGATTCGAACCCGCGACCACCTGCTTGGAAGGCAGGGACTCTTCCGCTGAGTTACTCCCGCACAATATAATATGCATCATCTATCTGCTGAAACTGTATATATTATAACTGCTGTGTTACTTTCAATCAACAGTAACCTGTACAATGGACACGATTACTTTCAGGGGCTAACCTGTGTTCAGATAATAAAAAACCACGCTGTTCCCATATTTATTTTCTCAAACTTAATACCCCGACTGTAAGATCGAGGAATTGTTATTGAGATAAGAGTGGTCCCCCATTTCCCTCGTATCTCAATCGGGCTTTATAAAATGCTGTAATTCTGATATTCTCTTTTAAGAGTTTTCAAATGGAGAATTGCACATGGTTTTTCTCTTCGGCAATAAAGACTATTACGACCTTCTGGGTTATATAACTATGAAATGTCCGATATGCAAAAGGCAAAGAATTTTCGCTGTAAAGCAGGAAAGGAAGCGGCTGACCGTTTATTTTATCCCTACTTTTCAGTTTTCGTCCAGGCAGATATTGGTCTGCGAGCACTGCAAAGAAATATTTCAGGTCGATGATGAGTTAAAGCCTGAAGTGTCTGAAAATATGATAAGCCAGAAAAAACTGGATTCTTTAATAAAACGCGGGCAATTAGATTATTTGATTGGGGATGCTCCTGAAAGAAAAGCAAGGAAAAGCCGCTGCCAAAATTGTAAAAGTGAAATAAATAAAAGTATGAAATTCTGCCCCCAATGTGGAGGTAAGTTATGAATATTGAGCAAAATGTTAAAGCGTTATTAGCTGAGATTCCATCGGATGTCCATCTGGTCGCAGCTACAAAAACCGTGGATGCATCCAGAGTACTTAATGCTATTGATGCTGGAGTTAAAATAGTAGGGGAAAATTATGTGCAGGAAGCTGAAACTAAATATCGTGTGATAGGTAATCAGGTCAAGTGGCATTTTATCGGGCATCTGCAGTGTAATAAGGTTAAGAAAGCAGTGGCAATATTCGATATGATAGAAACAGTTGATTCCATAGAAATCGCTGCAGAAATTGATAAAAAATGTGCTTCGATGGGTAAGATAATGCCAGTGCTGGTTGAAATCAACAGTGGCGCGGAAGAACAAAAATTCGGGATAGCTCCCGATTATGCCGAGGACTTTATCACCACCCTATCTGGTCTCAAGAATCTTAAAGTCATGGGTATGATGACAATGGGACCTGTGGGTAAGGGGGAAGGGGTCCGCCCCTATTTTGCCAGGACGAGAGAGCTCTTCAATCATATGAAAAGCCTCCCTATACCCGGTGTGGATATGAAATATTTGTCGATGGGGATGTCTGATTCATACCGGATTGCCATCGAAGAGGGAGCAAATATCATTAGAATCGGGAGCAGGATATTTGGGCATCGACCGGTTTAGTCGGGGATGGACTCCATTCCCCTGATTATATCGCCTAAACTATTAAACGGCAGACAATCGATTTTCATCTCTCTGCATAAAGATAGCATCGGTTCGGTAGCAAAGGCATAACGTGACAATTTAGCAGTCGGTATATCTGAAGCTCCATTCCCAATGCTGATAACTCGATAACCTTCCTTAATAAATTGGTTTACATACGCCTCTTTAAAACCATTTTGTATCTCTTCCCCATCCGGGCCAATATATCTGGCTTCGATTCCATCATCACTGAACTCCGCCTGTGCAGCGTAAATTTCCACATTATTTACATCGATGGCTTTAAGCAAGGTTTCGATATAAAAAGCCAACCCGTTGCTGACTATTACAAAGCGAAATCCCCTTTTCGAACAATAATTCACCAGCTCTGCGACCCCGGAACGCATTTTGGCTTTTTCTTCAACAAACCTGGACAGGGCACTCTCATCCGCTTTCACCAATCTGAATGCTCGCGTATTGAAATTCCCAACCGATATCAGATTGTTTTTATATTGCTCAAGGATGGAGCGCCAATCTCCGTCAGCAAAGGCATCCAGTATAAGAAAACTGACATCTTCTTCAGTTAACGTGCCATCGAAATCGCATTGAACCAGTGTTTTAGTAGCTGTGGAATGTTGCATAAACAGTTAGCCCCTACAGATAGGCTCTTCTTTATTATCCTGCGGTTCAAGTTTATAGAGCTTGTCTTCACTTTCCAATCTATCTATATACAGTATTCCATCAAGGTGGTCTGTTTCATGTTCGATAGCTTGAGAGAGAAGCCCAGTGGCTTTAATTCTTATCTTTTCACCCTTGCGGTTTAGCCCTTTAGCAGTGATTGATAATGACCTCTTAACTTCGCCCTGGTAACCCGGAACGCTAAGGCATCCTTCCATTAATTCCACTTCGCCGAAGCGTTTGGTAATTTCCGGATTGATAATACAGAAAGGCTCTTCATCCGGCATTTGTAAAGTGATGATACGAAGCGATACTCCAACCTGCGGAGCCGCCAGCCCTACTCCATCAGATTTTTGCATTGTAAATATCATATCATCTATAAGTGTGAGAATAGACTTGTCTATCTCAGGGACTCTAATGGCTTTCTGCCTGAGTATCGGATCAGGAACCACGCGTATTTCCCTTATCTTTGCCATAACAACATTATTTCATCCATCAATATGATTATATATTAACACACAATAACAAAATGTTCTATTGAAAAACCATCGTTTAAGATAATAACCCCATGTGAGTTAAAAGCCGTGGATTGCAATCTCTATGCTGGGAATTTTAATTATAATCTATTGTGTTAATGGCTCTTTCAATTCTTCCGAAGCCAGTGATTTATCAACAATATCAAGGATAGCTATAATAACATATATGAATTTAGATTCAACCTTTTGTTTCCAGTAACTATCGGTATACGTTTTTTCAGCGGTTAAATGAGCTATTGAATTGATAGCCTGGGCAAGGGCAGGATTTTCTTTTTCCAGCTCAGTCAGTAATTTACTTGCCCTTCCCTCCAGCGCTGTTAACTCTGATTCTACAAGATTGTTAATGCTTTCGGTTTTAATAATAGGCAGGTTATTAAACATGTTCAGTCTCTCCTTTGTGTTCTGGTATTTAAAAATAAACTTCCCTCGACCTTACGGTCGGGGTACTCGTGTTAGGTGAATATATATATTTCTATATTTTTTAAATCGGCAAACTATACTTGTACGCTATATTGATTTACCTAAAGGGTAAGATTCATTTTATTAAAATAATAGAACTTTAAAGACCACCTCCCTTTACACTCTTAATAGTTAGCAATCCCCGTGTATGATTGCTAACATTAAATAAAATATTACTTAATATATTTATAATTGTCAACTATCTGTAAGCGCACACAACATATTGCAAACAAACTTTGACAGGTCTCCTACTCATTACCTCTTATTAGCCAACAGTGGCTTGCGGCTGAGGCGCAGTTATGCTAGTATATTTTAATCGAACGGGGTGTAGCGCAGCCAGGTAGCGCACCTGAATGGGGTTCAGGTGGTCGACGGTTCGAATCCGTCCACCCCGACCATTTTTGTCTCCCACTTCCCAGGTAAAGGATAACCAACAGACAATTTTTTCGTTTATTATTACAGACATCTGAATAAACAATGCTATAATAAGGGTAGTTGTATTACCGCCATCGAATTCAAGAAGAATATATGAATAAGACCTGGAAGATAATAACCCTGATAATAACCGGTTACCTTGTGTTGGTGCTGCTGGTTACAGCTTTTTCCGATGATATATTTTATTTTACTCAGGAAATGAAACCTGATTCCAGTGTTTACGCGGTGGATGGCCAATACGAATATTATTTTCATATTCATAATGATGATAAAGCAATAGTTATCGATTTTGATATTGAAAAAATAAGCGATGAACTGGCTCATATTATCCTGAACATTACCCCCAAGGATAACCACAGGATAGCGTCGCTGGTACTGAGTTTTGATAATATTGCCCCTTCCGAAGCCTTTCTCTATGAAGACCCTTCAGAAACATATGTAAATCCATATAATAGAGAGATAGGCTTTGGAGACAAGAGTGTTACCATTAAATATCCTGAACTGAATTCCAAAACCAATGAAGTAATCCAGTTGGAATACTGGATTGATATTACCAAACTG
>CAZJVO010000051.1:0-10112 GCA_964549815.1 uncultured Dehalococcoidales bacterium
AGCAAAGAGATTGCTTCGTCCTCCTGCGTCGTCCTCGCAAAGACATTATAGAGGAGTCGCTGAATCAAGCAACACTGACTCTTATAAGAAACTGTTTAATTTTTAATCATTATATTAAAGGAGCAATATGGCAAACGATAATTTTACACCATCGCAACTGGAACGCCTGGATTCGGAACGTATCCGTAGCTATCGGGAAATGCTTGATTTCTACAACGGCAGCCAGTGGCAGAGGCGCAGCAGCCACAACGAGAAACAGCTTACATTCAACTACACCCGGGCGATTATCGACAAGGTAACCGCCTATATGATGGCGGGAGCGCATTGCAAAGTCGAGGCTATAGACGATTCACAAGAAGCAAAGGATAAGGCATTGCAAGCGGCAACCGCTCTGCAACAGGCATACACGGAAAACAACCTGGAGCAACTGGACTTCGATACCGAGACCGATTGCGCCATACTGGGAGATGCCTGCTATAAAGTTACCTGGGATACCACAACCAGAAGTATAAGAGTAACCGCTCCCGATATAAGCGGCATCTATGCCTGGTGGTTGGGCGACGATACCTCTAAAATATGGCGCGTGGCTTCGAAATACAGCCTTACCAACGAGGAAGCTGAACTGCTGTATCGCATTAAACCAGCAGGGAAGACGGCAACAATAGTCGAGCTGTGGACTGACAGCCTGTTCGAACTGTGGCTGGACGGGAATCTTCTTGAAAAGAAAGCCAATCCGTACGGGTTCATCCCCTTCGTCATCTTCCTCAACCTGCGCGAGCCGAAAAAGTTCTGGGGAAAATCGGATATACCGCAGCTGATGGAGCCCCAGTGCGAGCTTAACCGTGCCATGAGCCAGCTTTCGCGGATTCTGGAGCTTTCGGGAAACCCCATTGCCGTGCTGGAAAACGTGGAGGAATCGGAGGATATCACCGTCAGCCCCGGTGCCGTCTGGAACATCCCCGAAGAGGCCAAAGCCTACCTGCTGGACTTGCTGGAGGGTGGAGGGGTCAACCTGCACATCGAATACATCGACCTGCTCTACCGCACACTACACGACCTCGGCGAATCGCCCCGCGCCACCTTCGGTAGCACATCCGGCAACGCATCAGGGGTAGCGCTGGAAATCGAGATGCAGCCGCTGTTGCAGAAGGTCTGGAGAAAAAGACTGATTCGTAACAGTGCTTACCGTGAGCGCAACAACCTTATCCTGAGGCTGGTAGCTAAATATACCGGACAGGATTTCGGGGATTACAGATTGCAAATGGTCTGGAGTCCGGTGCTGCCCCGAGATATGGCGGCACTGGTTTCTAATGAGCAGGTACTCGTCCAAAACGGCATCCATTCGAGGCGCACTGCTATGTCGGAAATCGGCGTCGAAACACCCGAAACCGAATTTGCAGACTGGCTGGAGGAGAGAGCCGCCATCTTGAAGATGAACAGCGAGCATAGCACCAAAACCCCTGCGGGTAAGATGCGGGAGAGAGCAACAACAAACACCGCAGCGGAAGGATTATGACCATACAGGAGGTCTCTAAAATGGAAGAGGAAACAAAGACACAGGAAGAGAATATGATTGATGAGGAGGAGCAAAACAGCAAAAACGAACCCGGCATCCTGAAGACAAGGATTGATGAACTGGAGAAAACCACCACCAAGAAAGACTTCAAAATCAACGGACTGGAGCAAAAGCTGGCTGAATCATCGAGACAGCAAAAGGAAACGGATAACAGGCTTGCCGCCGCCGTTCACAGCTACCGGACACTGATAATGGGGAACAATGCAGAGATACCTGCCGAACTGATAACCGGCAACAGCATCGAAGAAATAGATAAATCGCTGGCTAATGCCAAAGCGCTGGTGACCAGAATCAGGCAGGGATTGGAAAACGAAACCGCCGCAACACGCATCCCCAGCGGCGCACCTGTGAGAACAGAGGCGGATATATCGGGGCTATCCCCCATCGAAAAAATCAAGTACGCCATAGGGAGGAGATAATATGTCATTTATCCCCCTCTCTGCGTGTGGAGAGGGGTCAGGGGTGAGGTAAATAAACGAAACAATTCTCTACCTTATACAAAAGAGAGATTAAGAGGGATTTAGAAGTGTATCGGGGTAATTAAGAAGCTTCGAAGTGATTGCTTCGCTTCCCTTTCAGGAAATCTCGCAATGACATTCATGTCATTTATCCCCCTCTCTGCGTGTGGAGAGGGGTCAGGGGTGAGGTAAATAAACGAAACAATTCTCTACTATCATAATACATATATCCTTTGCCTTTTTAATATAAATCCTTCGACAGGCTCAGGACGCGCTGATATTATTAGAGTCCCAATATGTCGGGATAGAACCATAACGGCAGCGCCTGGGTAAACATGCTTTCTTCCGCTCGTTTGACCCTTCGACAAGTTCAGGGCGAACGGAAGAAATATAGTCTATATACATCGGGACTCAAAATGACAGACAGAAGTGTCATTCTGAATTCGTGTCCTTCGACAGGCTCAGGATGAAAGGTAATCAAATAATAAACTTCCCACGACCTTACGGTCGGGGTATTAAGCAACACGACCTTCGGTCGAACAAGGAATAAAATAATAATTAAAGGAGAAATATAAATGTCTTTAACTTTACCCGAAGCATCGAAATTATCCAACGACATGCTATTGAGGGGCGTGGTGGAAACCGTCATCAAGGATTCCCCCATCCTCCAGCAGATGCCTTTTATCGAGGTCATGGGAAACAGCCTGACCTACAACCAGGAGAAAACCCTGCCTGGCATCGATTTCTACGACGTGGGAGACATCTGGAACGAATCCACTCCCACCTTTGAGCAGAAGACCGCCACCCTGAAAATCATCGGCGGCGATGCAGATGTGGACAATTTCCTGAAAGCCACACGCAGCAACGTGCAGGACCTGGAAGCCGCCGTCATCGAAATGAAAGCCAGGGCACTCAGGCACAAATTCGAGGAGATATTCATCTATGGCGATTCGGAAATCAGTGCCAAACAGTTCGACGGCATCAGAAAGCTGATAGATACCGAAACCGAAAGCGACCAGGTGGTAGCAATGTCGGCAACCGGAAGCGAATTGACACTCGATAAACTGGATGAGTTGATAGACACCGTTAAGGGAGGCAAACCGGATATGCTCTTGATGAGCCGCCGCTCGAGACGCAAAATCAACTCGCTGGTGCGGGAATCGGGCAGCATGCTGGCAACAGAGCGGGATAGCTGGGGCAACTTCATCCAGCTCTGGGATGGCATTCCCATCGGCGTCAACGACTGGATTCTGGATACGCACATCGTAGCCGGCGGAGTGGAAACCTCTACCACCGGCGGCATCTGCTCTACCATTTATGCCATCCAGTTCGGCGAAGGTGCCCTGTGTGGACTTTCCAGCCCTGGATTTTTGCAGGTCGAACCCATCGGACAACTGGAGAACAAGGACGCCTCGCGCACCCGCGTCAAGTGGTATTGTTCGATGGCACTCTTTTCATCCGTCAAGGCCGCTGCCTTAATCGGCGTGCAGGACTAGATTTAAACAACACGTCATTCTGAATTCGTGAGGGACGAATGAAGTCCCGATAAATCGGGATTTCGTTCTCGTTTGCAGAACTCAAAATCTGGGGAGGGGTAAAAACCAAGGATATCCATCGCCGCTATGGTTCGATCCCGACGTGTCGGGACTCATCCACGAGCGGCTGAGTTGATGTAATTATGGTCATCATGAAACTGTCGAAGGGTAAAGCGAAAACAAAGGATATATAAAGGAGGCTTTATGACTCTAAACGAAATAAGAGCGCTGGTCAGGCGCGATCTGCATGATGAAGACGAAAATAATTACCGCTGGAGCAACGATGAACTGGACAGGCATATCTCCCATGCCGTAAAGGATTTGTCTATCGCCATCCCCCTAGAACAGACGATTACCATAGTCACAATAAGCGGTTCGCGGGAAATCGATATATCCAGCCTTAAGGACAGAATCGCAATTCAGGCAGTGGAATATCCACCGGATAAATTTCCCCCCGAATACCAGCGCTTCTCGGTCTGGGGGAATACCCTGACGCTGATTGATAGCGAAACCCCCGACGGCAGAAACGCCCGACTGTATTATGATTGCCTGCATACGCTCGACAATGAGCATTCGACTATCCCGGTTCATCTCGAGGAGTTGATTGTCAGCGGCGCTTGCGGCTACGCCGCCGTCGAATGGGCGGCCTTTGCTATAAACCGGGTAAATATCGGAGGCAGCACCACTACACAGGAATTTTTAAGTTGGGGAAAAGCCAAACTCGATTCCTTCAAAAACGAGCTTAAGAGGTTGGGACGAAAAAATCGCATCCGTATCAGGCAAATATACAAACCATACTATCATACCGCTTTCCGGTCGACAAATTATGCGCCCTGAATATGGGGGATTTAAAGGAAGCAGGCTCTCAGGAGTAGTGATAAATCGAGACGCAGAACATGCAAAGGAGGTTATCGAAATCAATATCTACAAAGCCATCTGGAAAGTAATCGGCGGCAGGCCGTGGACATACATACTGCGCGATATCTGGCATAAGTATGAGGGATTGTGCATTATTGCGCTTATGGCTGCCGGGGCGCTTTTAGGACACTGGCTCTGGCCGCAGCTTCTCTGGTTATTTATTCCATTTACACTGGGCTATATAGCCGGACACCTGTTCTGGGGCAAGGAATATATACCCGACCAGCAGGGAGAAGGATAAAACCGATGAGAAACCTCTCTGATACCTTGCTGAAAACTCAAAAGCAACTCACCCATACCCCATACGTCAGGCTGGAAGCCGTAAACATGATAAATGGAGTCAGGCGACTGGATTGGCAAAGGCTGTATGGGGGTGTGGAAGAGGAATATTTTCATGCCTTAACGGTAGCCGGAGACGGCTCCCTGATACGAGCCAGAATTACTCCCCCATCGGATTCACGGAAGTTATATATCCAGCGGATTATAAATCCGGGAGAAGGCTCGGATTTCAGCCAGTGGACATACACCAATCAGTATAATGCCGTGGTTGTCGCCGCCGCATCGCTGGGAGCCAGTATTTCCATATTCTGGGTCAAGGGCGACCGTAAGATACAACGCATTGTCAGCACCGACTACGGAGCAACTTGGTCGAGCGCACAGCTTATTGACTACTCTCCCACCACCGCCGTTAACGGCATTTCCGCCGCTTATAAAACAAACGGTGACCTGGCTCTTTTCTTCGCTGACCAATCCACTCTTTATGTAAAGAAGCTGGTTAACGGACAGTGGCAAACAAAATCCGCCTGGGATAAAACCACCGGCGCCCTCTCCGGCGTTTCAACCGTATATGACGGCGACTGGAACCTGTTTATTACAGGGAAGGACTCCGCTGGAAATTTCAGGCTATGGAGTATAATTTATGGAGACGGCGTGGGCATCCCTGCCGGGAGCTGGGGAGAGCTGAAAACCTTTGCCGAAGCGCCTTCGGACGGCAATTTCAGTTACCATCATGCATCTCTGGATAAACCGGATGTTTTCAGGTGTTCCTATATCGAAAAGTTCAACGGCAGCGAGGCATATTCCCTCCCCTTCCAGACTCATACGATAGGAGCCTTCTCAGACAACCTCTGGCCTGAACCGCAACCCTTCAACCTGCCATCGGAGTACGGGCTGGCGCTGGCGCATGATAACACATATTGCTGGTTGTCGTGTGCAAATAGTGTCTGGAGGGCGCCGTTGGCTGAAAAAAGACTGGATTTAAGCGGCGACATACTTTTAATAAAACAGGAAACCAGCGGTTGCGAAAGCAGGCTGACTATCGAACTGAGAAACGACAGTGCCAGATTTGCAACGCTCCCGGAGCCGCTGCATATCGGTTGCAGACTTGAATTCAGCCCGGGTTATTTAACCGAAAACGGATGCGAAGTCTGCAGCGGGCAATCGTACATCCTGCAATCTTACGAATATCTTAACACCGACGGGGCTTCAAAGCTGATTTTATATGGAGTAAACGGATGGGGTAATGTCAGCCGCTGGGTAGCAAAACAGCAATTCCGCTGGAATATGAATCCGGGAGAGGCGAGTGTTAAGGATATGCTGACATTCATGCTGGCACGAACCGGGTTGAGGCTGAAGGTCATCTCCGAATCGGAGGACAGCACGACCTTCTGCCCCGATTTTAATATCAATCCGGGGACCAAAGGCGACAGCATCATCAAAAAACTGCTTTCATACGTCCCCGACCTGCTTTTCATAGAGGGAGATGCCGCCTATCTGGTCGATCCATCGGCAGATGACAATTCGGTTTACTCATATGCCACACCGCAGATTGACGGCATACATCCGATTCTCGCAGGCCGATACAGAACCGAAGCTCCCGCTTACAATCATATTTGCGTGGAAGGATTCGATAGTATCAACAACCAGCCACTGATCGTTAATTGTTACGACTATAATGATATCGAAAACAGCAGCGAGCGTTATCTGGCTATCGAGGATATCAATATCGGCTCCGCCAATGCAGGAGAGGCCAGAGGAGAGGCTACCCTGAGGCGCTCCGAGATGGAAGCCGCCGGAGGCTATATCGAGATACATCCGAACTGCGGGCAGCAGGTTTATGATGTTATAGACCTGACGGATAATAGAGCAGGTATGGTTAACGAAAGGAGGCGTATTTTCGGTTTGCAAACCATTTTCAACCCCACCGGCGGGAAGTATACTCAGACCCTGATACTGGGATTCGTTTAAGGAAGGAATATATATGAAGTTAACAAAAGCCGTGCTCAAGAGCTTCAACGCTTCAAACTATACCGCTGATATACAGCTTGCTGGCAGTTTTAAAACATGTCTGGAAAAGGTTGCTGTTGCACGAAACCTATCATCCGCCGAGATGACTGCCGGAAGACAAACCATAGTCCTCTTTCTGGACGAGTATAGCTCGAAAGATGCGGTGATAATAGCCGTTTACGGCTAGGAATTATCCCTGCCAGACAGCGTATCGATTTCGACTAATAATGGAAAAATCATAGAACACTAACCGGTTCTCAAAGCTCCTTGACACCCGGCTCTGTTTTAACCTAAAATGAAGTGTTCTTTGCCGGTTCAGCAAAGAGGTGTAGTTATTCCTACAGATATTCAGAACACAAAGGAGGCTGATGCTTGTGGCCGTAGTTATGAAGGCCAATGAGGGAGAAAGCTTCGACAGTTTGTTAAAGCGGTTCAATCGGAAGGTCCAGCAAGATGGAATCCTTTCCGAGGTGCGCAGGAGAGGGCGCTACCAGAAACCGCTCACCAGGCGTGCACGTAAAGATGCAGCCAGCAGACGTCAGGCAACCAGAGCTGCCAGAGCGAATAAGAAATAAGCAGGGATTAGTTAAGGAAGCAGAAATGGAATCGGATTTAAAACAGAAACTTAATGATGACCTTAAACATTCGCTCAAAAGCGGTAATAAGCTCGAGTGTTCTGTTCTTCGTATGCTCCTATCGGCAATTCATTATGCTGAAATCGATAAACGGGCTCCTCTGGATGACTCCGAGATAATTGGTGTCATCGCTAAAGATGCCAAACAGCATAGAGAAAGCATACTTGCCTTCCAGCAGGGCAACCGACAGGACCTGGTGGATAAAGAGACTGCTGAGCTGGCTATCATCGAAAAATACCTGCCGGAGCAGATGAGCCGCGATGAAATCGTGGCTGCTGCCCGCAAGGTAATTGAGGAAACCGGCGCTCAGGGACCCAGGGACAAGGGTAAAGTGATGGGAAAACTGATGCCTCAACTCAAAGGCAAAGCCGAGGGGCAGGTGATCAACGAAGTGGTAAACGAGCTTCTCAGCCAGTAAATAATTAAATCGATTATATTAAAAAGAGGGCCTAACAGCCCTCTTTTTTTGCCCTTTTTTAAAATGTCATGCCTGGTTTGTGGTGGTCGAATGAATAATCCGGGGTGTGGATGATAAACCAACTGTAATTGCAAGACCCAATGTAATCGGAGCACGGCAATCTTTCCGAATAGCCTGACTGCCATCTGAAATTCAGGCGGGCGACCAATGGTCACCCCTACGAAGTAACTGCTATTGTCATGTTGAGTTCCGTAATTCGAAACGAAATCCCGATAAAGCGGGATCGAACCGTAACGGCGATGATAGAGAATATCACATAAACCTCTGTTATACAGGGATTGCCCTTTAATCTTCACATGGATAATGCCTTCTCCATTTCTCTGATGAGCCGCTCTCGCGGAATCCCCGTTTCGAGCATGCTCCACGGCAGTTCATCATCGACACCCCATTTTTCAACGGTATAATGGTCGAGGTCTATCTTTAATTCTCTGGCTTTCTGCCGCCATTGGGCAAGCGAGACGTTTTCAATGGCAGCAATCAATTCGGCAATTTTTAAATCCCCCCGCGATAATACCCCCTGCACGTGGCTCCATGCCACGCTCTCATTTTTAACCTGCACCCCCAACGGAGCCAGCCTTTTTCTTAATAATGTCAGACGGCGGTTTAACGTTTTCTCGTCCGCCATCGGCATCCACTGGAAAGGTGTTCCCGCCTTGGGTATGAAAGGCGCCACATTGACATCTATGCGGCAGCCGGTTCTCTTTCTATTTAAAATTTCGCGGCATTCGGTAACCAGCAAAACCATTTCTTCTATATCTTCATCGGTCTCCGACGGTAGCCCGACCATAAAATAGAGCTTGAGTGTTTTTACAGGATACCCGGCGACTGTATTCACCGCTTTCATTATGTCATCTTTATCGATATGTTTGTTGATTACGTTGCGCAGGCGCTGCGAGCCGGCTTCAGGCGCCAGCGTAACCGTCTGTGCACCGCTTTCGACAATAGCTTTTAAGACGGAGTCATACAGCGGCTTGATGCGCATCGAGCTGATAGAAATCCCCGCTCCCATATGGCGTATGGCGACCAGTATCTCTTCGATTTGCGGATGGTCGGATACCACCGCCCCCACCAGCCCAATCCGATTCCGATATTCAAGCCCCTTTTTCGCCTGCTCGATAATATGTTCTTTAGAGTGGAAGCGTATCGGGCAGAACGCACTACTAACCATGCAGAAGCGGCACCCCCAGCTGCACCCCCTCTCCACCTCCACCAGATATAAATCCCCCAGTTCAGTTTCTCTGGTGAGCACCACGGAAGCAACGGGAACACTATCGAGGCTCGATGGATATTGACGTTGGATTTTCCCACCGTTGTAATACTGCGGGACATAGACCCCAGGCAATTCCGACAATTTTCTTAATTTTTCATCTCTTGTCAATTTGTTATTGGTTAGCACCGCCATTATTGAGGGAATGAGGACCTCAGCCTCTCCGATACACATGCAATCCAGAAATGGAGATAGAGGAATAGGATTGGAGATGATACACGGACCGCCGGCAATTACAATCGGGTGATTATCAGTGCGATCTTTCGCATAAACAGGTATGCCGCTCTGTTTTAAAAGTGCGATTATATTGAAATAATCCAGCTCATAGGATACCGA
The DNA here is from genome assembly GCA_964549815.1 of uncultured Dehalococcoidales bacterium. Classification (GTDB taxonomy): domain Bacteria; phylum Chloroflexota; class Dehalococcoidia; order Dehalococcoidales; family UBA5627; genus UBA5627. Next base: position 9,490 of record CAZJVO010000051.1, read on the forward strand.
AAACGCCAGCACCGGAAACTCATTTACCTCATGCAGATTTTCGAGGCTGTAGAGAAGGCCCTCCTCATAAAAAATGCGCTCGCAGACGACATCGCCGTAGTTATTCAACATCCGGTAAAGTGTCTGAAAACCAAGGTTGGACATGCCAATATAGTAGGAATTGGGGTAAATGAGAGCGACGGGAAGCCTGCCTCCCCAATCTTTGATGATTGTTCCCTGTTCTTTTTTAACTAAATCTGCGCCCTTGCTGTATTTATCTCTTCCCATAAAAATCCCGTCGAGTTACAGTGTTTTAAATATGACTATAACCTGACGGAAAATATTATGCAAATGAATCGATATATCTCTCTTCCGTTCGTTTGACCCTTCGACAAACTTAGGGCGAACGGATATTATTAGAGCCGTTCGTGGTAGAATTCAAACCCGTTCGTGGATGAGTCCCGACAAGTCGGGATCGAACCATGGGCGGCGACGCTGAATTCTTAAGTGCCCCCGCCCCTTAGATCCTTCGTTCCCGACCTGTCGGGATCTCAGGATGACATTAGTGGTTTTGTTATGCTACGTCAGCCGTAGGGGCGGGCATTGCCCGCCCGCCACATGCGGACGACCAATGGTCGTCCCTA
>CAZJVO010000052.1:0-10060 GCA_964549815.1 uncultured Dehalococcoidales bacterium
AAATAAAGCTGATTGTTCTGACGCACGGGCACGGAGACCATACCGGCGCTGCGGCAAAGGTGAAAGAGGCTACCGGAGCGAAACTGGCCATTCATGCAGGGGATGTGGCTCTGCTCAAGGACGAGATGTTAAGCTCCATGCTGGGGTTGCGCTATAATCCGGTTCCCGAACCCGATATATTGTTAAATGACGGGGATATACTGGAAATCGGGGAATTGAAATTCAGATTCATTCATACGCCGGGGCATTCGAAAGGTGGAATCTGCCTTTTCGGTGAAGGCGTGTTATTCAGTGGAGATACCCTGTTTCGATACGGCATCGGTAGAACCGACCTGGCCAGGGCCGGCGGAGATTACGATACAATCATTGCAAGTATCAGGAATAAACTCTTGACTCTCGATGATGAAACAACAGTTTACCCCGGGCACGGGCCGAAAACCACTATCGGTGCCGAACGCCGGGGTAATCCGTTTTTAATTTAACCTTTTATAAAAGCCCTGAGAAATTAACCAGCAATGGTGCGATGACCAGAGCGATTATCGAGGTCAGTTTTATCATGATGTTCAACGAAGGGCCTGAGGTATCCTTCATCGGGTCGCCGACGGTATCGCCGACAACAGCAGCCTTATGGGCATCCGAACCTTTGCCTCCATAAGCGCCTGTTTCCACCCATTTCTTGGCGTTATCCCATGAGCCGCCTGCATTGGCGAAGGTAATGGCAAGAATCAATCCGGTTATAATGGAACCTATCAGAAAAGCCCCCAGTGCTACCGGACCCAGAATAAATCCGATGACTACCGGTGAAAGAATGGTGATAACACCCGGTAAAATCATTTCTTTAATGGAATCGCGTGTACAGATATCCACACATTTTGCATAATCAGGCTTGGCAGTTCCTTCCATGATACCGGTTATTTCTTTAAACTGGCGGCGGACTTCGTTAACGATAGAAAAGCTGGACCTGCCGACGGATTTCAGCGTTAAAGCACAGAATATGGCGGGTAACAGGCCGCCGAGGAAGAGACCGGCGACGACATGCGGATCGAGTAGATTGATTTCGGATGCCTCGATGCCGACAGCCTGTGTATAAGAGAAGAGCAGAGCCAGAGCGGTGAGTCCGGCGGCGCCGATGGCATATCCCTTGCCTGTAGCGGCAGTGGTGTTGCCCAGCGAATCCAGCGCATCGGTTCTGTTCCTGATTTCTTCCGGCAGACCGGCCATTTCGACAATGCCGCCAGCATTATCGGCAACTGGACCGTAGGCATCGGTGGAGTCCTGTATGCCAAGCGTGGCCAGCATGCCGACACCGGCAATGGCAATGCCGTATATATCACCAAGTTTGTAGGCTACAAGTATGGCTATGACAATAATCACAACAGGTATTAATGTGCTCATCAGACCGTTGGCGAGTCCGCTTACGATATTGGTACCGGCTCCGGTCTGTGAAGACTTTGCAATTTCAAGTGTGGGTTTATACACGTAGGATGTGTAGTAGTTGGTGCTTTCGCCGATAAGTACGCCGGCAATAAGCCCTGTCAGGATAGCCCAGAAGGTGTTTATATCGGCATCCATGAAATAAACAATAAAGAAGGAAAAGATAGCAGTTAAAATGGTGGCGGCGAAGGTGCCGCGGCGCAGCGCATTCAGCAATGCCTCCATCTTGAGCTTTTCTCCGACCCTTATCATGAAAATACCAAGAATTGAAGCTACGATACCTCCGGCAGCTACCAGAAGCGGCAGGAACCAGGCTGTTTCGGTATCGGGCACCAGGGATTTATCGAGCGTGGTTGAGAAAACGGCTATCATTCCGAGTGTCATGGTGGCGATAATCGAATCGACATAGGATTCAAAGAGGTCGGCGCCCATGCCAGCAACATCACCGACGTTATCGCCGACGAAATCGGCAATGACAGCGGCATTGCGCGGGTCATCTTCGGGAATGCCTTTTTCAACCTTGCCTACAATATCAGCACCGGTATCAGCTGCCTTGGTAAAGATGCCACCGCCAACTCTGGCAAAGATAGCCACCGAAGAGGCTCCGAAGCCGTAACCAGGAATGATTGCCAGGAAATTGGCATCGGAACCGAAGACAAGATAAAGGATGCTTAAACCGAGAATGCCGATACTTACCACGGATAAACCCATAACAGCACCGCTTCTGAATGAAACGCGCAGGCCATGATTAAGGCTCTGCTCGGCCGCTGCCGCAGTTCTCGAGTTTGCTCTGATGGCTATGCTCATGCCGACAAAGCCGGCTAACCCGGAGCAAATAGCCCCGAAAATAAAGGCGGCAGCTACCTTCCAGCCCAGAGCCGGAATTACCGCCAGGATTATCGCTACTATTGCGATGACGATGGCCATCGTGCGATATTCCCTTCCTAAAAATGCCAGCGCCCCTTCTTTAATGGCGGCTGATATTTCCTGAACTTTTTGAGACCCCTGAGGCTGTTTCAGCACGTAATAAGCCAAAAATCCGGCTACGGTCAAACCCAGCACTCCCGACAGAATTGTAATGAACAGGTTCAAACTAATCTCTCCTTTCGTAATATTTTCCCAGTTTATTCTCCAGGCTCTTTTGTTGAATCATCAATGTCAGATCGCTGCGTGTCTTTTCCAGCACGCCGCGAAAATTATCCGTGGTACGGCGCAATCCGCCGGTTATGGCATCCGGGAAATCGATAGTTACCAGTATATTGTAGATGTCGTCCATGGCTTCCAGCAGGTCTTCTCCCCGCGATTGGTCTCCCTTACGCAATCCGTCGAGAAGATATCTTCTCAGTTCGCCGACTGCCTCGCCGAGGCCGTTCAAATATGCCGCATACTCCACACTCAGTTCATCGGGGGCAGGGAGGGGCTCTCCGGTTATCAAAGCAAGTGTGACATACCCCTCTGTCAGTTCCTTTTGAGCGTCGTGCAGGAAGCCTGTATTGCGAAGTTCACTGCAGCTTTTGATACTGCTCTCTACTTCTCTAAGCAGTTCGGCTGCCGTTGAGAGCATCTCTTTTGCCTTATCGAACTCATGCCGGTGTATGGCTCTGATGGCATTTCCGCAATAACGGATGGCTTCTCGGCAAAGAGGGATGGACCTTTCACGGGTGGCGTCTTTTTCTGAAAAATCTTTTCTTATTATCTCTGTAATCGAATCCAATCTGTCCGCAAGTTCACTCATTATTTAACCCCATCTTTGCTATTATCTTCCTTGTAGCTTCCTGTAGGGATGGCGCTTCCCTGATATCGCTTATCAAGGCGATGGAATCGATGCCGCAGGGAATTACTCCAGATATATTATCATAAGTGGTACCCCCTGAAGCAACCACAGGAACATTTGCCTTTTCTTTTATCGAACAGAGAGTATCCAGCCCTGTAATTTTAACATCACCTTTCGACGTGATGGGATAGATTGACGATACGGTAATGTAATCGGCTCCGTCTGTTTCGGCGGCAGTTGCCTCATTCTGATTGCTTACCGAACATCCAATGATTTTATCTATCGGCATAAGTCTGCGGGCAATGGCTGCAGGGATACCTTCCTGCTCGATATGCAGTCCGTCCGCATCGGTGGCGAGGGCTATATCGAGGTGGTCATTTACAATAAAAAGTGCGTCATATTCAGCACATAATTTTTTTAATGCGACAGCTATAGGCAGCAGTTCTTTTTTGGGGGTGGTCTTATCCCTTAGCTGAATTATCCTTGCTCCTCCCTTAAGAATCTCTCTGGCAATTTCCAGATGGCTGCGTCCTTTGAGGAAATCCGTATCGATAATGGCATACAGCCCCTTTATCCTGTCTGCCTTGTCTTTCCTGAGCAGTCTCGATACGAGGTCTTTTTCGATTGTGTAGAGTGTGAAGCGGGCTTTTTCGAATTTATCGGGATTCATGTTTATTCCGTCGGTCTTTCCCAGTTCCTCGATGACCCTTAAAGATTGCTCGATTCTACGGCTGTTGGCGATGACTGCAGTATACAGGTCTCTTTTCTCGAGCTGTTGTTCCACCTTGATATCGGCTCCGACATCGGAATCTGCCTGCCTGGCCTGCAATAATTGCTTTTTGAGGGGGAAATCGACTTCTTCCAATAGATGTCTCATGGATTTGAGCTGCCGTGAAAGGGCTGCATTATTGAGAATCAACCTTGCGATATCTTCAAGTAAACGCAGGCTTTCGCCGATGCGGTTTAAATTGGCATCGATGATGCGCAGTGTTTGTTTCGATAATCCTTCTGGCATGGTCATTTTATATTGCTCCGTGATTGCGGGTAATCTTAAAAATACGTTTAATTTTAGCACAAGGGGGGAGGTGGGGGAAATGTTTATTTCTCCACTTTGGAAAAGGGGAGTCAGAGGGGATTTGCAGCATATTACACCATCTATTCCGGCAGCTTGCCAAAATCCCTCTTATTCTCCCTTTAGCAAAGGGAGAGAACCGCGGAGTGACATACCTGTACTTTATTTTCCATAATCGGATGCTGAAGTATTTTCGTATTTTTGTAAAAATATTATAAAAATAAGGCGATTGCAATAATTCGTCAACAATTAAGTGGTAGAATATATGGCAATAAGTTCAGGTATGGAGGCATATAATAAACAGGGCATTGTTATCCGCTGTATTAAGTACATTGTTGATAGCCAGCCTTATATTCACAGGATGCTCCGGCAAATACGAAAAAGGGAGTTCTGTTATTAAATGGGGAACGCGAATTATTCTCAATACAGACCTGTCGGAGTTCCACGATAAATTGAATTACTACTCTACTATTAAACCGCAGGTAACAGCCGAGTGGGTTCAGGGAATAGGGGATAAACTGGGGATTTTGGATGAAGCTGAATTTACCCCAAGTGGAAATAGATTCATTATGTCCGAGGGAGACGAATGGCTCGAAGTAAATGGCAATAACGGAGCGGTTACTGTTAGTGGAATACATATTTCGCACGAAACGGATGCCGAACTGTCTTCATCTGAAAATGCAGCGTTAATCGCTACCGAGTTTGTAAAATACCTTGGATTATGGGATGACAATATAGAAGTGGGCGAAGTAGTACTGCGCTATGAGGATATCCCGATTAAGCAGGAATGGGGAGTTTATTTCAATCAGGATGTCGGAGGCTACCCAATGGTTGGAGGAGCAAAACTCTTTCATGTAATAGTGAATCTATACGGGACTGTTCTCAATGCCGGATTTTACAACCCGGAATTGCAATATGCGGGAGAAGTCGATTGCATAACTGTCCGTGAGGCATACGACCTGTTCCTCGAGGGGGAAGCCCTCAATTTTATTTTCTCGCCTGGTGTTAAAACGGTTGAGGTTAACGATGTATATATCGGATACTATATCGAAACACAGACGGAATTGCAGGAGTATTTTATGCCTGTTTATGTCTTCGAAGGTGAACTCTTTACCTCTGGTGGAAATACGGAAGTATTCCAGGCATGTGTCTTAGCAAAATCCTGAGGTTGGGAAGGTGGTAAAAAATTGTCATGCTGAGTACTGACACGTGTCGAGACTTCGTTCTTGCTTGCCGGAACTTGACATCTAAACTGGGGGTATCGTCTTTTACCCCTCCCAGGAATAACTGCCTATTCTCTACCCCTCCACCGCATCCCTGTAATGCTCGATTCTCGAGGGTTTATTATTCCGGTCCAGCTCAACTGCAATGAAATCGATGCGCCAGTTCGATTGCAGTTTATTCTTCTCGCTCAGATATGTATAAGCAGTTTTTATCAGGTGATTTTTCTTGGCTTTGGTCACCGACTCCTCGGGGCTCCCGAATCTGCTGCCTGTTTTAGTGCGCACCTCGATAAGTACAAGACAATTATCTTCCTGGGCAACGATGTCTATTTCTCCGAAAGAACAGCGGTAATTGGTCTCAATGATACTATAGCCATTGTTCTTAAGGGATTCTGCGGCAAGTATTTCTCCCAGCTTGCCAGTATCTTTTCGAGATAGCTTCAACGCAGGTACATCCCTTTTATCGGCTGGAAGGTGCGGCGGTGGATGGGGGAGGGACCCAGTTTGTTGAGACAGGAAATATGTTCGGCTGTCCAGTATCCCTTGTGTTTACATAATCCATAACCCGGATAGAGTTTATCGAGTTCATTCATCATCCTGTCCCTCGATACCTTGGCTATAATCGAGGCGCAGGCAATCGAGAAACAAAGCCCGTCTCCATGGGGTATGCCTTTCTGGGGGAGACATACGTCAGGCAACTTTAAATAATCTATAAGCAGGGTGTCAGGTTGGGGGGCGAGTCGCTCGATAGCCTGTTTCATGGCCAGTTTTGTTGCCTTCAGAATATTGGTAACATCTATAATCTCGTTGGAGATTACGCCCACACCGCAGGAAATGGCATTCTCCTCTATGAATGGAAACAAGTAATCGCGCTTTTCGGCGGTCAGCATCTTGCTGTCCATTACCTCCTCTATCCATTCACCTTCGATTTCGCAGGGTAGTATAACAGCCGCAGCTACCACTGGCCCCGCCAGACAGCCGCGTCCGGCTTCATCGACGCCGGCAATGCGGCAGAATCCCTGCGCCGCGAGGCTCTTTTCTTCATCGAATGTTGGTTTATAGCTGGTTTTCAATTTATATCCTTTCGGATGGTCTTTATTCTTTCCCTTTTATCCGTCTTAAAGCCCAACGCCGTTTAAGCTGTCCAAGCATTTAAATATATAGCCCTGCATTAATCCTTAGCTGGATAGTGGTTTTCGATAATGCCACCCCCCAGTACCTCTTCGTTGCAGTAAAACACGACGGATTGCCCGGCTGTTATTGCCCATTGCGGCTGCTCGAATTCAACTTCGCAGATATCATCTCTATATCTTAATTTAACAGGCGTTTCTACAGCCCGATAGCGTATCCTGCCGGTTATACCTGAGGTGATTTGTGGTCTATGACCCGATATCCATGTTAATTTATTGGCACTCAGTCTTTCCTGAAAAAGCTGGTCGTGGTCACCCAGAGTTATTGTGTTGCTTTGTGGGTTGAGCTCGATAATATATCGTCTGCCGGTAGAAGCCAGCCCCAGCCCCTGTCTCTGACCGATTGTATAATGTGCCAGCCCCCGATGCCGGCCGATTACTGTACCATCGATATCCAGAATATCGCCAGGTTCGGTTTTGATGCGGGTACTTATGAACTCATCGTAATGATTATCCGGTATAAAACAAATATCCTGGCTTTCACGTCCCACGATGGCATCGATTGTCAGTTCACTGGCAATCTTTTTAACCTCTGCTTTGGTTAAACCGCCCAGTGGAGTAAGAATATACTGTAGCTGTTCCTGGCGCAGTCTGTAAAGGAAATATGATTGGTCTTTAGCAAAATCTATTCCTTTCAGCAGCTTGAACCCATCTCTGGTTTCCAGAATACGCACATAGTGCCCGGTAGCCAGAAAATCAGCGCCCATTTCTATAGCTCTGTCTAGAAGCGCTCCAAATTTGATATGGTAATTGCAGAAGATGCATGGATTGGGTGTTTTCCCCCGCCCATGTTCGTGGCAGAAAGGCTCGATTATCTTTTCATCAAATGGTTCGGTCAGGTCAATCACGTAATGCGGGATATCCAGCTTTGTCGCCACCTGTTTGGCAGTATCAACGACTTTCTTCCCTGATTGAGAAAGAAACATAGTAATACCAAAGACATCATATCCCATGTCTTTCAGTATACAAGCTGCCACAGACGAATCAACACCGCCGCTCATGGCGATAGCTGCTATTTTTGAAGTCATTGCAAGGCTTCTTCTCCTGCACTTTCATCGGCTATTATTTCATTATTTACTGCAATAGTTTCTTCCCTTGAGGCTTCACCGGATGTATCGTTGTCTCCGACGTCTTTTTCATCCAGTAATTGCCTCACCCTTTGCCATATTTCCCTGGCTATTTCCTCTTTAGATTTGCTGGCATCGATTATCATCCATCTGTCTGGCTCTCTGGCTGCCAGTTTCAGGTATCCTTTGCGTACCTGGTTATGGAATGCCAGGCTCTCTTTTTCGAATCGGTCTCTTTTCTGTCCCCTCTTGCGCGCCAGGCCGATTCCAGGGAGGATATCCATAAGTATCGTCAAGTCGGGTTTCAAACCGCCAGTGGCAATATTATTGATTTTCTCGATGGTTTCCATATCCAGATTGCGTCCATATCCCTGATAGGCGATTGTGGAATCTGTAAAGCGGTCGCAAATGACCACCTTGCCTTCTTTGAGCGCCGGATTGATAACGGTTTCCACCAGATGGTTGCGCGAGGCATTGAATAACAGCAGTTCGGCAACAGGTGAAATACCCGAGGTCTGCCACTTAAGGCAGCGGGTTATTTCTTCGCCGAGTGGGGTCCCACCTGGCTCCCGGGTAAGAATCGAAGGTATATTATCGCGTGCCAGCAATTTATAAAGGACACTGGATTGAAAGCTCTTCCCGCTGCCTTCTCCGCCCTCGAAAGTAATGAATAAAGCCATATTTCAGGATTCCTTAAAGATACTAACCCGTCGATTGGGTTCTCGACCGGTGCTTTTCGACGATAAATTATTTCTCTCTGCAACGATGTGTTGCAAACGCCGAATATAGGCACTCTGAGGGCTTAGCTCGATTACCTCATCGCTTTCCTTTGCCATATCGACTGCCATCTCTGCTTCCTTAATGGCATGGCTTATTATGTCGGTCTTATCATCACTCTTGTTAATCCCCGTGCCGGGTGTAACAGATGTCAGCATTTGTTTTAACTGCGAGGGTGTGTGTCTACGGAGCACGTATACAGGCAGGCTTGCCGATTCGGCATCCTGTATTTTCTGAGATTTACGTCTGTAGTAACTCTTCGAGGTTATCATCATATCCGCATCCTTCAGGTCATCCACCACATTCAGGGGGATATGAAGTTCTCTGGCAGCCTGCTCCAGCTTGATTCTATTGATGCCGAAGGGATAGAGCTTTGGAGAAGCCTGTTTTTTCGAGAGGGCAGCTTCTCGGTCTATATGCTGTTTCTGACGGGTCTCTTTAGCTTTTACGACCTCTTCTTTTTTAATAATCACCTCGCCGTTTTCATCGAGCGAGCGGATTTCAACATCCAGCGGTTGTCCGCGCAGAAGGGCATCTATAGATTCGGCAACGTCTTTATGGACCGCCACCCTGTATCTATCCTGTATCTCGACTACTATATTAAAAGTAGGAGGCGACTTGCGCTCCAATATTGTCTTTTGGGTTCCGCGTCTTTTGGCTTCATCATCGCCCAGGGTTACTGCCTGTATGCCGCCGACAAGGTCTGAAAGGGTCGGATTAAGCATCAGGTTTTCGAGGGTATTGCCATGGGCGGTGCCTATTAATTGCACCCCTCTTTCGGCAATTGTCCTTGCCGCCTGCGCTTCCAGTTCGGTGCCTATTTCGTCTATGATAATCACTTCCGGCATGTGGTTTTCGACGGCTTCTATCATGACAGCATGCTGCATGGTAGGGGTGATTACCTGCATGCGGCGTGAGCGTCCGATGGCGGGGTGGGGAATATCCCCGTCCCCGGCAATTTCATTGGATGTGTCTACTATGACAACGCGTTTTTTCATATCTGTGGAAAGAACGCGTGCTGCTTCACGCAGCATGGTGGTTTTGCCGATGCCAGGCCGCCCCAGTAACAGGACGCTTTTCCCGGATTGTACCAGGTCTTCTATTATTTTTATGGTGCCGAAAACCGCGCGCCCGACACGACAGCTTAAACCTACTATTTTCCCTTTGCGGTTGCGGATAGCTGAAATGCGATGCAGGGTGCGCTCGATACCTGCTCGATTATCGTCTCCAAAGCTACCGATACGCGATGTAACGTAATCGATATCATCCTGGGAAACTTCCTGGGGGCTGAGGCAGACATCATGATTTGGGAAACGCGCCTCGGGGCAGCGCCCGAGGTCCATAACGATTTCGAGCAGTGTATTTACATCATCCTGTTGGTACAGGGGCTGACGGATATGCGGAGGCAGTATCTCAAGCAGGGCATCCAGTTCTTCATCAGTTACCTTGGGCAAATTTGACCTCCTGCGCTCTTACCATCCTCTTGAAGCCATTATCTGGTCTTCGGGTATTTGTTTGATTTC
>CAZJVO010000053.1:0-10013 GCA_964549815.1 uncultured Dehalococcoidales bacterium
CGCCTTCCCCTGGGGGAAGGTGTCCCGACGATTTAACGGCGGGACGGATGAGGGTTATTTATTTCAGACCTCACCCCTTCGATTCCCCTCTCCGTCCACAGAGAGGGGAAGGACGATAGTTCCTTAATATTACGTAGGGACGACCATTGGTCGTCCGCATGTGGCGGGCGGGCATTGCCCGCCCCTACGACTGACGTAGCATAACAAAACTACTAATGTCATCCTGAGATCCCGACAGGTCGGGAACGAAGAATCCATGGGGCGGGGAATATACGAATTAACCCCCTTCCCCGGATTTTGAGTTCCGGCAAGAACGAAATCCCGATTTCATCGGGATGAAGAATCCGGGGCGAAAATTATACCCTCATCAGTCTCGCCAAAGCTCGACAGCTTCCCCCAGAGGGAAGCCTAAAAAAGTCCCGACAGGTCGGGAACCATTATAACAAATGTGCCTTATCGGCGACGGAAATAAGCATATAAAATGACAGAAGTCAAGTTGATTTTGACACTGATTCATACATATGATAAAATACCCCGATGTCAATAAAAGAGCTTTACTTAGCGACAATAATAGCACTGGTGGCATTGTTGATTGTGCCGATGAACACCGAATACGCCATCGAGGCTGCTTCGAATGCCGCCCGGTGGCAAAAGGCAGACATTCCTGCCCGGGGAGATGAAAATGGCTGGCTGCTGGCAGATGGTTCGGATATTACCTGCCTGGGGATGGATAGCAGCGGCGTACTCTATGCCGGGGTAGTCGGATTGTCTTCTAACCTATATAAGTCCACCGACAACGGCAACAACTGGCAGGCGGTCGGAAGAGGCACAGATAACATTATAGATATGGTAATCACGCCGGACAATGCGGTTTATTATGCCACCTCTCATGATATTTACAGGTTCAGCGGCGGCACCGATATACTGGTAGCCTCGTTGCCCACTCATCTTGCTGCGCCGGATGTCGTTATTACCTCCATCGACGTTTCGTATTACAACGGCAGCTATGCGATTCTTACAGGTGCAGAAAACCAGAATAGCGGCCAATTCGGCGGCGCATATATATTATCTGGGAAAGTATTCATGCAGTGGCAGGATTTGGGGCTGGTGGGCTGTGATGTATATTCGGTGGCTTTCTCTCCACATTTCGAGGAGGATGGTTTTGTGGTTGCTCTGGCAACCGATGAAATCGATACCTTCATAACATGGAAGGGGGGCAGCAGTGGGTGGGGAGGCACCATCGGGGATGCCCGGTTGACCGATGGCAGCACGGGGGGCTCGATTGTTGCAGCCGGAGCGGCCGATATTGCCTTCCCCGACGATTACTGTTCGGATGTATGGAGCGGCAGTTGTGTTTTATATGCGGCTGTCGCTACCGGCACCGACAGCGGCGATGTTTATGCGGTTTACGGGCGGGCACTCCCCGACGCATCCATTGCCGAAGACCTGAACACGGCTGCATGCTGTGGAAAGGATAGCATCGATATTGCCGGATTCGATATCTGCGGCAGCATCGGGGATATAAACATGATAGCAGGAGCTTCCACCAGCGGTGACGTTTATATAAGTTCAGACAGCGGGGAAAGCTGGCGGCGAAACGCCAAACCGCCGACAGGAATGGGAAACACGCTGGTGTTGATGTCCACAGATTATAATGACAGCGGCAGGGTGTACTGCGGCACTGCCGGCAGCGAAAGCGCCTTCTCATCCAGCCTTGACCGCGGCATGAACTGGAATCAGGCGAGGCTTATCGATACGACAATCGATGCTATTATCGACGTAGCGGTTTCACCCCATTATGGCAACGACAGAACGATATTCTTGCTGACACGGGGAAATGAATACAGTGTCTGGCATAGCACCGATGGCTGCGATAACTGGGAAAGGGTTTTTTGTTCTGCCGGCAGCCCTTTGACTTTGATTATCGATAAGATAGGAATCTCCCCTCAATATGGCAGCGAGAGCCAGGTCCTTTATATTTACGGCAGCTCGGATGGCAATCCTGCACTCTGGAAAACTACGGACGGAGGGCAGAGCTTTTCCGTCAGGGATGCTCCGTTCGAAGTCAGCGAGTGGAAGGTGGTCGGCGACGCCTCTTTTTATATCGCTGGCAGCGATGGCAATAACACCCTGCTTTATAAAACCACCAGCAGCGGAGTGCGCTATGAGACCAAAACCACAATAGACGGTCCATTCCTGACATCGATAGCAATCTCTCCCTGTTATGTCGACGATAAGACCATACTTATCGGAGACGACAGCGGCGGGGTATATTTATCTACCGACGCTGGGGTTACATTTACTCCGCTGGGTAAAATCGCCTCTCCCTTGATAGTCAATATCAGCGTGGCTTTCGATTCCGGGTTTGGCTTAAACAATACCGTTTATGCTGCCAGTGATATGCCCGGAAGTGGGGTCTATAGCTTTACCATTGGAGAAAGCACTGCATGGGAATCTATCGACACCACCCTTCCATTAGAAGCGGTGATAGGCGAACTGGGGGTATCCGAAAGTGGTGTGTTGTATGCCATCAATTTCCAGCAGGTGGATGTGGCAGGTGTCAAGGGAGGCATCGAACGCTGCCTCGCACCTTCATCCAGCCCATCGTTTGAAACATTCACCTCCGGTTTAGATGCCGGCGCTACGCTTGAGGAACTCCGTATCAGCCAGAATACCATCTGGTCTATCGATACATCCAATAATTACCTGCTCTATTTTACAGATAGCCTGTCACAAAAAGTCGGCCTCACTTCGCCTGAAGATGGCTCAATAGTTAAGGGTATCGCTTCGGGAAGCGGCATCAAGAACGTCTTAATCGATTGGGAGGTTTTGGAGGGAGCTGCGGGTTATCACTGGCAATTGAGCAATGACGATAATTTCTCCTCCTCTTCCATCATAGCCGAAGATATTACCTCTTCCAGCTCTGTTAAATTAAGCCTGCTTGAAAACGGCAGCGTATATTACTGGCGTGTCAGGGCGGTTAAGCCTGTGCTAAGCCCTTGGTCGGATATATGGTCATTTACCTCGTCTCCGCTGGTTGCACTGGAGGCTCCCCAGCTGCAATCTCCAGCTGCCGGGGCTGTCGACGTCCCGGTAAATACGATGTTTCAGTGGACGGCTGTTAGCGGCGCCGAATCCTATGAGCTGGAAGTCTCCCTGCAATACGATTTTAGCAGCATGGTAATACGACTGGCGGGCGATGCCTCTTTGCCCGTAAATGCCTGGCAGAATCAGGGTTCCTTTGGCTATAACACCACATATTACTGGCGGGTGCGGGCGGTTAATTCGGATATGGTGGGGAGCTGGAGTGGTGCAGGTGTATTCTCTACCGGGCAGGATGCGGCAGTACAGACGACTGTATCCACCTCTTCTGCAACTTTACCAGCTCAGACTACGCAAACCATAACCTCATTCTCTACTGTTGAAAAACTGGCAACCACCGTATCTACAGAATTGTCGACTGTAACCATTGTTCAAACACAGGGGGCGCCGCCGGTTTCTCAGGGAGTTCTTACCGTTCCGGACTGGCTTTATTATGCACTCGGCTTTCTGGCTCTGATGGTGGTTATGCTGCTGACGGTTATACTGGTGATAATTACGAAGAGGCGGTAGGGTGGGAAACGAGATTAAAGTTCAAGTAAGCTGACCTGCATGATTAAAGGCAGGTTATTCTTGGTGACTGTCAGCTTGGGCTGGGGGGCGGCATCGTGCGTTCCGATTTCCTTGAGAAATTTCTCTACCGGCTCGAGTTCTCGTTTCAGGGAAGGGGTCCCGTAATGCATCGGCAGCACTATTTTAGGTTCGATTTGGCGGGCAATTGCCGCAGCCGCAGAGGCATTGACGGTGGAAACGCCGCCGACCGGAAGCATAAGTATATCCACATTCCCCATTTCCTCTATCTGATTCTCGGTTAATGGATGCCCCAGGTCTCCCAGGTGGCAGATGGTGATATCGTCCATCTCGATAAGATAGATGGTATTCTTGCCCCTTAGTTTGCCTTTCTCACTATCGTGGTATGAAGCCAGTCCGATAATAAGCACATCGCTAATTTCATATTCTCCGGGTCCGGTTACAGCGTGCGGATTGTTGTTAATGCCCTCGATAAACGAATGTCCCGGATGCCTGTGGCTGACAGTAACGATGTTGGCGGTTTGTTTACCCAGCGTATATCCTGTATCCGGAGAATAGGGGTCTGTGATTACAGTCGCCTGCTTCCCTTTGACCTTGAAACATGAATGGCCCAACCACGTAATTTCCATATTGATGGCATAAGTTTAGCATAAATAGCTTTGGGTGGTCAATTAAAGCGCTGAAAGTATACAGAATCAACCCGGTATTATGGTATTATAGTGCTATCATGAAATATGCATTGTTAGCCGATATTCATTCCAATCTGGAAGCCCTGACGGCGGTGCTGGAGGATATCGACCGGCGCGGAGGTGTTGAAGAGCTATGGTGCCTGGGGGATATTGTAGGCTACGGCCCCGACCCGGCAGAGTGCATAAAATTACTACGTAGCCGTAAACATATAAGCGTCAAAGGTAACCATGATGTCTTTTGCTCCGGCCAGATGGATGCCCTTTATCTGTTGAATCCCGAAGCGGCAACCGCCTGTCGCTGGACAGCGCGTGTGCTATCTGCTGAAGACATCGAATATCTCAAAAATTTGCCCGATGTTATCGAGCGTGACGATTTTACACTGGCTCACGGCAGCCCGCGCGACCCTATCTGGGAATATATAATGTCGCAGAGCATAGCACTCATCAACTTCGACTATTTCAGGACGAAATACTGTCTGGTGGGGCATTCCCATATACCGCTGGTTTTCAAGCTGGATGAGGAAGGGAATTGCATTACGCTTCCGCTATCGGAAATTATTGGTGTGGTGCTTGGCAGGGGTAAAATGATAATCAACCCGGGTGGGGTGGGGCAGCCAAGAGATGGCGACCCGAGAGCCAGTTATGCGATATACGACAGCGAATCGAAGATGGTCAGGCTGCGTCGTGTGGCTTACGACATCAAGACGACACAGCAAAAAATGGTGAAGTTCAACCTGCCAGTGAGGCTGATATCCCGATTAGATAAGGGGCTGTAAGTGAGCAATCGCAATTACCGCAGGGATTTACTGGAACAGACACAGGATTATTTGCACCGGCTCGATATAAAAGCCAGGAAGAAGCTGGGACAGCACTTCCTGGTTGACGAAGAGGCGCTGATGGCAGTTGCCTCGGCTGCCGAGCTCAACACGAATGATGTGGTTATCGAGGTGGGGCCGGGGTTGGGTGTGCTGACAGGGGAACTGGTAAAGCAGGCCGGCGGCGTTATTGCAGTGGAACTCGATGACCGGCTGGCAGAAATATTGCGGCAAAAAATGGCTGCGTTCAAAAACTTCACGGTAGTCAATCAGGATATTCTCAAGGTTAAGCCACAGGATTTGTTATCGGAGCAGGTGGCGGTATCTGTTCTGTCGGGGAAGCCGCTTTCGTATAAGGTGGTGGCGAATTTGCCGTATTACATCACATCTGCCGTACTGCGCTATTTTCTGGAGGCTTCTCCACAACCCTCGCTGATGGTGGTAATGGTGCAAAAAGAGGTGGCAGAAGCTATTGTTGCCGAACAGGGTAAAATGAGCCTGCTCAGCGTCAGCGTGCAATTCTATGGTAAGCCTGAGATAGTTAGAATCGTTCCATCCTCCGCTTTTTATCCGCCCCCTGAGGTCGATTCGGCTGTATTAAAGATAAAAATATATGATAAACCGCGGTTGGAGGTAGACGATGTGGATGGATTTTTCAACCTTGTCAGAGCCGGCTTTACAGCTTCGCGCAAGCAACTGCCGAATTCGCTGGCACAGGGATGGAAGTGCCCTAAAGAGGAAGCCGTCCGGTTGCTCGAAGCCGCAGGAATCGATACCCGTCGCAGGGCAGAAACCCTGTCTCTGGAGGAGTGGGGGGGATTGTGGAAAGTATTCAGGAGGCGTAATGAATTATGTTAACAGTGTCGGCACCTGCCAAGATAAACCTTACGCTCGAGGTACTGGGTAAGCGCAGCGATGGCTACCATGAGGTTCGAAGTATAATGCAGACCATAAGCCTGTGCGACACTCTGTCCTTTGAGAACAATAGCAACATCGAAATCAAGTGCGACTTTCCCGGGTGGCATTCGCATGAAAGCCTTATTTATCAGGCTACCAGCCTGCTCAGGCAAATTACCGGGTATCCTGGAGGAGCAAGAATCCGTTTATCGAAAAAGATACCGCTTCTTTCGGGTCTGGCGGGGGATTCCAGTGATACGGCTGCAACACTTATCGGCCTTAACCACTTATGGAAGCTGGGCTACACCCCCGGCGAACTGGTAAAGTTCGCCGAAAGGTTAGGTTCGGATATTCCGTTCTTTCTATCGGGGGGCACAGCGCTGGCACAGGGGAGGGGTGAATCCATCAGCCCCCTGCCATCTTTTCCCGAAAGATGGGTGGTATTACTGATGCCGGAGGTGAAGCGGGCTGTCGGCAAGACGCAAAGGCTGTATGCCAGCCTGAATCCACGCAGTTTTACCAGCGGGGTGATAACGGATAATCTGGTAATGAAGCTGGCAAGAAACGAGATAATCGATGACTCTCTATTATTCAATGTCTTCGAGAAAGTAGCCCTCGAAGAGTTCCAGGGGTTAGGCGAATATCGCAATGATTTTTTAGCCGCTGGCGCCGGTAGCGTCCATCTCGCCGGTTCCGGCCCCACGCTATTTACTATGGTGGAAGATAGATTAAGGGCTGATGCTATCTACAACTGCCTCAGGAAGCACGGCTATCAATCCTGCTGTGTTAAGACACTTACGGGTATCGATTTCCTGAAAACCAGTACGGAGGGGGTAAATTAATATGGTCGCAGAGTCTATTCTTTCCATAGTTATAGCTTATTTGCTGGGGGCAATCCCCTTTGCTTATGTCGCAGGACGCCTGAAGAAGGATATAGATATCCGCTATGCTGGCGGGGGCAATGTGGGCGCGACCAATGTCCTTCGAGAGGTGGGTACGGGTGCCGGCTTACTGGTACTGGCTGCCGATATTTTAAAAGGTACCCTGGCTGTACTCATCGCAAAGTGGTTCGGCGTCAATATGCTGGTTGTATTTATCGCTGGATTAGCAGCGGTAATCGGACATAACTGGTCTATATTTATCGGATTCGACGGGGGTAAGGGAGGTGCCACCACCATCGGGGTATTTTTTGCGCTTGTGCCCTTATACACCGTCGCTATTTTCGGCGTTATGATACTGGTCGCTTTTCTAACCAGCAACCTGAGGCTCTCTATGGCAGCCGGTTTTATCGCTTTACCGTTTCTGCTGTGGGGCTTCGGGGAACCGGGAAGTATCATCGCTTATTCGATAGGGCTGCCGCTGCTGGCCGGTTTGCGGATGATTCCATCCATCGTCAAGGGGGCGAAAGACCCGCAGGCGCGTAAGAATTTCATCGTAGATAAAGACTATACACCATGGCAAAAAAAGAGGGGGAAGTAATCGGCCCTACAACATCTTCCTGATTATATTTTTCTCATCTTCCCTGGTCAGTGCTTTCCCATCCAACCTGGCATCCAGAAGGGCATTGAGCATATCTTTCAACAGGGGGCCCTGTATAATTCCCATTTTGATTAAGTCGCTTCCGGAGAGCAGGGGCTTCACGCTGTGTAATTTTTCCATGTATAAGGCAAGCGCCGGACGGCTCTCTTCTACCTGGCCGGCGATGATGTTGGCGAGGATTGCCTGGAGCGAATAGCCATACAGCAGATGGTAGATTTCACTGTTGCTGATTCCGGGGGTTGCCAGCAGTTTAAGTCGGTCCTTTATGCTGGAGCAATCCCTCATAGCCTGCGCTATCTGTTTGGGCAGGTGCAGGCGAGCAATAATCCCTTCTTTGGTTTCAAGACTCAGGTCATATGTAACCAGCAGCCAGTAAATAATGGGGGAGGGGGAATGAGGGAAGCTCATTTCTCTGGCCTGTGAAAACCTTTCATTCATCCACATGTCGAACTTTATCGACGGATTGAACTTTTTCAGCACCCCTAACTGGTGCGCCCTTTCGAGTACCTTCTCCGGGTATCTTTCTTTAAATATACAATCGATTTCGTAGTATATGCGTTCTCCGCTGACGGTATCCAGCATCGGGATGTCCCTTTTCAAAAATTCCAGGGTATGCGGCTCCAGATGAAATCCCAGCCGCTGCTCATAGCGTAAACCCCTCCAGATACGCGTAGAATCATCAATAAAGCTCCGGTCGTGCAATACACGTATCTTTCTATCAACGAGGTCTCTTTGCCCATTACAGGGGTCGTAGAGCAGACCATAGCTATCTCCGGTAAGCCCTACCGCCATGGCATTGATGGTGAAATCACGCCTCCTCAGGTCTTCTTCCAGCGAACCGGGTGTTATCTCCGGGAGAGCCCCCGGTTTCGCATATTTCTCAGAGCGAGCCGTAACGAAATCGATATTCCAGCCCTGCCACTTTATTTTGGCGGTATTGAACTGCTTATGTACTGTGATGCTATCGGAAGTGCTTCCCATCATCTCGCGCGCCAGAGCCACAGCGTCGCCTTCAATCGTAATATCGATATCATAGTTGTCGTTATCCAGCAGCAGGTCACGCACCATACCACCGACCAGATAGGCTTTCTCATTGCGGTCGGCGGCCTTTCTCCCCACCAGCTGAAGAAAAACTACCAGCCTCGGGGGGAGCTTCTGCTCCATTTTCTCCGCCAGTTTTAGTTCTTCCTGTATCATAATATCCCCGCTCGTAGATAATTTGAATTATATCACAGGTTACTGCCCGGTACATCGGTTTTGTTGATATAAAAACGCCATTTTCATATAATTAGACCTCGAGGTAAAAAATAATATGATAATAGTTGCACTGGTTGGGATGGCGGGCGCCGGCAAGTCCGAAGCCGCCCGATTATTCGTTGAGAGCGGTTTTACAGGCATAAGGTTTGGTGATGTAACCGATGAAGAGCTGAAAAAGCGGGGGATGGCGATGAATGAGGAGAACGAGCGAAGCGTAAGGGAAGGCTTCCGTAAAAAATATGGGATGGCGGCTTATGCCATACTCAATCTGCCTCGTATAGAACTGGCGCAGAAGTCATCGCCGGTAATAATAGATGGGCTTTACTCATGGGAGGAATATGTATTCTTGAAGAACTATTTCAGGGAAAATCTCTTTGTGGTTGCCGTACATTCCTCACCCTGGACTCGCTATGAGAGGCTGGAGCGAAGGGATGTCCGCCCATTGACCATGGAGGAAGCCGCCGGCCGTGATGAAGCGGAAATCTTAAAGATTAACAAGGGCGGCCCTATTGCCATGGCAGATTTCACCATCATCAACGAGGGCTCTCTGAATGATTTGAAAAAGGAAGTAAAAAAAGCAATTTCGTTTCTGCGGAGTAAAAGGTGAAAAGGCCCGACATCGATGAATACTTTTTAAAGGTGGCGGCGGTGGTTGCCGAGCGTTCTACCTGCCTGCGCCACCACGTGGGGGCAGTAGCAGTCAGGAATAAACATATCCTCTCCACCGGTTACAACGGTGCCGCTGCCGGCTGCAAGGACTGCCTCGAGCTGGGGTGCCTCAGAAATGAATTGAACATACCCTCCGGTGAGCGGCATGAAATCTGCCGTGCCATTCATGCGGAGCAGAATGCCATCATCCAGGCGGCATTGCATGGTGTAAGCCTGGAAGGCTGCACTATTTACTGCACCCACACCCCCTGCATCCTCTGTGCCAAGATGCTGGCAAACGCCAGAATTAAGCGTTTTGTCAGTTTTGGTAAATACAACGACAATTCTTTTATGGACCTGTTCAAAGAAGTCGGCATCGAGGTCGATATCAGGAGCAGGCCACCTTCTCAGATAGAGTTTCTGGATTAAATCCCGCCCTTCCCCTCTCTGCGTGCGGAAAGGGGAATCGAAGGGGTGAGGTTGAAATAAATAACCCTCATCCGTCCCGCCGTTAAATCGGCGGGACACCTTCCCCCAG
>CAZJVO010000054.1:0-9945 GCA_964549815.1 uncultured Dehalococcoidales bacterium
TTAGAGCTGTTCCGAAGATATTGAGTTCCGTAATTCGGAACGAAATCCCGACAAGTCGGGATCGAACCATAGCGGTGATAATCAGCAAGGATAGAAGATAATATATTATGAAACACAGTTTTCTGGATAAATACAGCGACAGAGACAGCATAATTCACCGGCTCGACCCGCGAACAAAGCTGATAGCTGCCCTTGTCTTTATCTTCCTGGTGGTGTTGTTGCCACCTGCAAGCTGGCTGGCATATGAATTATATTTTGTTGTTGCAGTCGCCCTGATTTTACTCTCGCAAGTGCCAGTTTCATATGTTTTCAAACAATCGCTGGTCATCATCCCATTCGTATTGATGGTGGCGCTCTTCATCCCCTTCTTCAAGGAGGGAACGGAGGCTTTCAGCTTCAATATCTTTAGCTGGCATCTTTCCGTCACATATGAAGGATTGGAGACGCTGGGCAGCGTTATGGCTAAAGCCTGGCTTTCCATTCTTTTTCTCATCCTTCTCACTTCGACAACCACTTTTTCCAATATCCTTAAGGCTCTGGAGCATTTGAGAATGCCCCGTGTGCTGGTGATGATAATGTCTTTCATGTACCGCTATATCTTCGTTCTTACAGATGAGGTTATGAGGATGAAGCAGGCACGCGACAGCCGCAATTTCGGTGAGGGGAGCAATCGGTTATGGCAGATAAAAACCGTGGGCAATATGATAGGCACGCTGTTCATCAGGAGCTACGAACGCGGCGAGCGGGTGTATGCTTCGATGGCAGCGCGTGGCTTCGATGGGCACAGCCGCACGTTAGACCGCCTTTGTTTCAAACCCATGGATGCCTGTTTTCTTGCAATATTGGGGATTGTCCTTGCCTTAATCACCCTGCTGAACCTGGTGTATTAAAAGAGAAGCTTATGGAAGAATTATTACGCATCGATAACCTTTCCTATCAATATCCTGACGGGCAACAGGCGCTGAGGAATATCGACCTTACTATTTACAGGGGGGATTCTCTGGCGCTGGTGGGCCCCAACGGTGCCGGTAAATCCACTCTCATCCTGCATTTCAATGGGATTATCAGGAGCAATGGCAGCGTCAAATTTCTGGGGGAACCCATAGGTGATAAAAACCTCAAACAGGTACGCAGCAAAGTTGGGCTGGTGTTCCAAAATCCCGACGACCAGTTGTTTTCTCCATCTGTTTTCGATGATGTGGCATTTGGCCCCATCAACATGGGCTACGATGAGGCAAAGGTGTGCCATGCGGTTACAAAGGCTTTGGATATGGTCGGCATGTCAGGGTTTGAAAGGCGTTCCCCGCACCACCTGAGTATCGGGGAGAAAAAACGCATTGCTATAGCTACCGTCCTTTCCATGTCTCCCGATGTGCTGGTAATCGATGAGCCATCATCCAGCCTCGACCCGAAGGGGAAATGGGATTTCACCGATTTTCTGAAAACCCTGCCGGGGACTAAAGTTATCGTCTCCCATGACCTGGAACTGGTGGAAGCCCTCTGCAGCCGCATGGTAATTATGGAAAAGGGCGCTATAGTAGCGGATGGGCTTACCGCAGAAATGCTCTCCGACAGGCAGCTGCTGGTTAGATATGGATTATCACGCTGAAGGAAATATTATTTCAATCTCACACTCCAATTTATAAATCTTCCCACTACCCCCTTTTCGCGGGCAGAGGGATGAAGTTACCCCATCGAAATTTTTCCCCTCTCTGTGTACGGAGAGGGGAATTAAAGGGGTGAGGTTAAAATGAACTTCCCACGACCTTCGGTCGAACAAGGAATTTCTGCATCCCTCGACCTAACGGTCGGTGTATTCGTGTTAGGGGAGTATAAATAACCCTCATCCGTCCCGCTGTTAAATCGGCGGGACACCTTCCCCCAGGGGAAGGCGTATTCCCTCCCCGCCCGTTGCATGCGGACTTCGTCCTTCCCCTCTCTGTGTACGGAGAGGGGAATTAAAGGGGAGAGGTTAAAATCCGAAGGGGTGAGGTTAAAATACTACTTGATAACTTTAACGCCCCTCAAAATCCAATATGTTATGGACTCTTACGAGTAATTGAATATTATGGTAATATAGAGTACTATGTGGTAAAAAATCTGTTTAGAATGCTATGTTAGATACGAAATTTATAACAAACGAGGGGAAAAAGAACCTTAAAGAAAGATTCCGGGTGTTGATTAAAGACACCCGGTTTTTTGACGTTCTGGTTGGCTACTTCTACACCAGCGGTTTTTATGCTCTGTATCCGTCACTGGAAACAGCAGAGAAAATCAGGATCCTTATTGGTATCAGCACCAACAGGCAGACCGCTGCTTTAATTCAAGAAGCGCAGAATCCCGAGCAGGGAATTCTGGATTTCTCTCATGCCGAAACCAAAAGTATATATGTGGACCGGGTTGTCAACGAAATGGAGAATTGCGAGGATAAGGCAGAAGTAGAGCAGGGCGTAAACAAATTTATCGAATGGCTTCAGGCAGGCAAGATGGAAATCAAGGCCTATCCTTCCTCGGATATCCATGCCAAGTTGTATATCATGACCTTTGTAGAAGGTGACAAGGATGTCGGGAGAGTTATAACTGGCTCCAGTAATTTTACAGAAGCCGGGCTGGTTGACAACCTGGAGTTCAATGTCGAACTCAAAGACCGCGACGACTACGACTTTGCTCTGGCGAAATTCAACGAATTATGGACTGACGCCGTAGATGTTAAAGACAAGTATATTGAGACGATACAAAATCGGACATGGCTTACCAGCAACATCTCTCCTTATGAGCTTTACCTCAAATTCCTGTACGAATACTTCAAAGAGAAAATCAATATCGACCAGGAGGAGATCGATAAAAAGTATCTGCCGGAAGGTTTCATGGACCTGGCCTACCAGAATGAGGCGGTAAAAGATGCCAAGGCCAAGCTTGAAGAATATGGAGGCGTCTTTCTATCTGATGTGGTAGGCCTCGGTAAGACTTATATCTCCGCCATGCTCGCCAGCCAGCTTGATGGCAGGCACCTGGTTATTGCCCCGCCCAATTTGTTATTGAAAGAGAACCCCGGCTCATGGCCGAATGTCTTTTCGGACTTCCGGGTCCCCGCCGATTTTGAATCCATCGGCATGCTCGACCGCCTTATTGAGCAGGGTACCGAAAAATATAAAAATATCTTCATAGATGAAGCTCATCGTTTCCGCACCGAGATGAATACCACCTATGCAATGCTGGCACAAATCTGCCGCGGGAAAAGGGTTATACTGGTCACGGCTACCCCTCTTAATAATTCCCCAAAAGATATTCTTAGCCAGATTAAACTATTTCAGAAAGGCAAGAAGAGCACCATTCCTAATTTGCCCAATCTGGAAGCTTTTTTCAATAAACTGGATAGCCGGCTCAAGGAGATGGATAGACAAAGGGACAATGATAAATACATCCAAATCGTTAAAGAAAATGCCCAGGAAATAAGAGAAAAAGTCCTCAAGTATCTGATTGTTCGCAGGACTCGGGCGGAGATTAGCAAGTACTTTGCGGAAGATCTCAAAAAACAGAATTTCAGGTTTCCCGAAGTGGCTGACCCTGAGCCCGTTTTCTATCAGCTTAACAATAAAGAGGACCATGTCTTTACCAGGACGATAGAGTTGATTACCACCCAATTTTCCTATTCGCGTTATACCCCCATGCTCTACTACGTAGGCAAGATAACCCAACCGGAGGAACTGGCCCAGAAGAACATGCGCAAGTTTATGAAGATTCTGCTGGTAAAGCGGCTCGAAAGCAGTTTCTACGCCTTTAAGAAGAGCCTGGAAAGGTTCTTAGCGTCTTATGAACAGTTTCTCCGAGAATTTGAAAAGGGAAATGTATACGTCAGTAAAAAATACACCAGCAAGCTCTTCGAGCTGCTGGAGAATGATGACGACGAAGCTATTCAGAGGCTTATCGATGAGGACAAAGCCCGCCGCTATGACGCCTCGGATTTCAACGCCAATTTTAAAAAAGATCTGGAAAACGACCTGCAGGTTTTGAAGGAAATCGCCAATCTCTGGAAAGACATAAATAGAGACCCCAAGCTTCTGACTTTTCTGGATATCCTTCAGAATGCTCCCACTTTGAAAGAAAATAAGCTGATTATTTTCACTGAATCAAAAGAGACGGCTGATTATCTGGCTGAAAAGCTGGATGAGGCATTCCCCCATACAGTACTCTCGTTTTCTGGCTCATCCAGCGCTTCAGTACGGGGTGACGTAATCGCCAACTTCGATGCCAGAGCACAACATCCGAGGAACGATTACCGCATCCTGATAACCACCGATGTGCTTTCAGAAGGTGTCAATCTGCACAGGTCTAATGTAGTCATTAACTATGATATTCCATGGAATCCCACCCGCCTGATGCAGAGGGCAGGCCGCATCAACCGCGTCGACACAAAATTCGATAAAATTTTTACCTTTAATTTCTTCCCTACTATCCAGTCCAACGACCAGATTAAGCTTAAGGAAGCGGCAGAATATAAGATAAGGGCTTTTATCGAGATGCTGGGAGCTGATGCCAGGCTTTTGACCGAGGGGGAGGAAATAAAATCCCATGACCTGTTCAATCGGCTGACATCCAGGGAGACTATTACTGGAGAAGACGGGGAAGAAGAAAGCGAACTGAAATATTTGCAGGTTATCCGGAATGTTCGTGATAATGAGCCAGACCTCTTTGAAAAAGTTAAGCGGTTGCCGAAGAAGGCTAGAACCGGGAGGCTTGAACCGAGCAGTAGCGAAAATGCCTTGCTGACTTACTTCCGCAAAGGCAAACTTCAAAAGTTCTATCTCTCCACGGATAAAGCAACTCAGGAGTTGGACTTTCTTTTAGCTGCCAAACAATTGGAGGTCGAAAAGAATACCCATCGTCAAAATCCTGGCACCGATTATTATAAGCTTCTGGATATGAACAAGAAAGCCTTCGCAGAGGCAACAGTTGAGGAAATGCAGGAGCCCAGGATGCAGGGAGGTAGGGATAGTGCCAATTTCCTGTTGAAACTTTTAAAATCTAACCAGGTGAAACACTTTAAAGGGTTTACCGATGAGGATGAGCAGTATATCAGAGATGTAATTATCCTGATTGAGGAAGGCGGGCTACCCAGGCAGACTGCCAAGACACTGGTCAGGGATCTCAAAAATGAGGTAAGCCCTTTAAAAATTCTGTCCGTGCTCAGAATGAATATTGCCTCTGAGTTTTTTAAAAAGACTTTGGCTGAAAGCGCCGCACAAACCTACGGTCCCCGTGAGGTGATTCTTTCTGAATACCTGGTGAGCAAATAATATGAGTGAAGCCCGAAACAACTATGCCTTCATCGATAGCCAGAATCTCAACCTTTCCATCCGGGAACAGGGGTGGGTACTGGATTTTCGGAGGTTCAGAATATATCTGAAGGAAAAATACGGCATAACCAAAGCCTTTATCTTCATCGGGTACGTGCCTCAAAACCAGGACCTGTATACCAACCTCCAGAAAGATGGCTATATCCTTGTATTTAAACCAACCCTGAATTTACCGGGCGGCGTCAAGGGGAATGTCGATGCTGAGCTGGTGCTCCACGCTATGATTGAATACCTGAGTTATGATAAAGCGTTACTTGTCACCGGAGATGGCGATTTTTATTGTCTGGTCGATTATCTGCTCAAGAAAGATAAACTGCTTAAATTATTAGTGCCCAATCTATATGCATATTCATCATTGTACAGGAAATTGACAATGCATATTCATTTTATGAATAATCTGAGGGATAAGTTAAAAATGAAATGAAAAGAGAGGCATTACCGCGGGACGAAACCCTTTGGATGGCCTCTCATCGTGATTCTACTGCTATACTAACATACGAAATTACAGTGTGTCAAATACTGGAGGCTGAAAATTGGATAGACAGGCAGCCGTTAAATTAGTTAAGGAAACCTTTGAAAACCCCTTCGACAAAGGCAGGTTTATCAATCTGGTAAAGAACCTGGTCAAACAGCTCGATACCTCAAAGAATTTCATCTACCAGGGCAACATTATTCCCGATGCTTACGAGCAAAGCATTCAGACTATCGAACGCGTGGGCAAGTACGAAGATGGTGAGGGCTAGAAGTTGGATGTCCTTATCGTGCGGCTAAAAAAGGAGCATTCGCTGGAACATGCCCGCTCGATGCAGAGGAACTTTGTCGCCTGGTATTTGAATGGCAGCCGCGGCGGTGAACTGAAAGATGCGGCTCTGGTAGCCTTTGTTTCGCCGGAGAGCCAGGACTGGCGGTTTTCTCTGGTTCGTATGGATTATAACCTCGCTCAGTCACCTGCCGGCCGGGTAAAGGTTGAGAAGGAGCTTACGCCAGCTCGCCGGTATTCTTTTCTGGTCGGCAAGAATGAGAGCAGCCATACCGCCCAGGTACAGTTGCTCCCCATTCTCCAGGATGATGAAAGGAAGCCGCTGTTAGCCGATTTTGAGAAAGCCTTCAACATTGAAGTCGTCACCAGGGAATTCTACAAGAAATATCGCGACCTGTTTATTGATGTTAAGGAGGCTCTGGAGTATATCATCGGGGGCAACTCAAAAGCAAAGGAAGACTTCGATGCCAAAGGGATAGACCCGGTCAATTTCTCCAAGAAACTCCTCGGGCAAATCGTGTTCCTGTACTTCCTGCAGAAAAAGGGCTGGTTCGGCGTGGGGCGGGATGAGGTCTGGGGGAGTGGGCCGAAGGACTTCCTGCGGCGCCTGTTCAACAGAGAAATCATTCCCTATGATAACTTTTTCAATGATATCCTGGAACCCCTTTTCTACGAAGCCCTGGCAGTAGAAAGGACTGACGATTTTTACAGTCGTTTCAACTGCAAAATTCCGTTCCTCAACGGCGGCCTGTTCGACCCCATCAATAATTATGACTGGGTGCATACCGATATCCTCCTTCCCAACGAGCTTTTTTCCAACACTGAGAAAACCCAAGAAGGAGATATTGGCACTGGCATCCTTGATGTATTTGACCGGTACAACTTCACCGTTAAAGAAGACGAGCCTCTGGATAAAGAGGTAGCCGTTGACCCGGAGATGCTGGGCAAGGTGTTTGAAAACCTGCTTGAGGTCAAAGACCGCAAATCCAAAGGGACTTACTATACCCCGCGCGAAATCGTCCATTACATGTGCCAGGAAAGTCTGATCAACTATCTGGATACTGCCCTGAATACCGGCGAGTTACCGCTGGTTAAGGAAAAACCCACCAACCTCAAGCTGTTCGGCGCACCTGCCTTCCAGCAGCAGGCTTTGAAGTCCACAGGCAATATCAACCGGGTACCCCGCGAAGATATCGAGGCTTTTGTTCGCATGGGAGAGCTGGCAATCGAGCATGATAGTCGGGTCGAGCGTGAAGGAAGGGAAACTCGGGATTACTCATATAAATTGACAGAGAGTATCCGCCGAAATGCCAAACTCATCGATGATAAGCTGGCGGAAATCAGGGTGTGCGACCCGGCCATCGGCTCCGGGGCGTTCCCGGTAGGCTTGATGACGGAAATCGTCCGCGCCCGGAGTACCCTTACCACCTACCTGCCGGATAAAGAAGGGAGAACGAACTACAACTTCAAACGGCACGCTATCCAGAACTGCCTTTACGGTGTGGATATCGACCCCGGCGCCGTGGAGATTGCCAAACTCCGGCTCTGGCTTTCCTTAGTGGTCGATGAAGAAGATATCAAACAGATTCAACCCCTGCCCAACCTGGATTATAAGATTGTCTGTGGGAACTCGCTGCTGGGTGTGGAGAAGAATTTGTTCAATATTGAGCTGTTCCAGAAGCTGGAAGAATTGAAGCCACTTTACTTCAATGAAACGAACGCTAAAAAGAAGCAGGAATACCGTAAGCAAATAGACAATTTAATCAAGGAACTAACAAATAATAATGAGACCTTTGATTTCGAGGTCTATTTCTCCGAGGTCTTTCACGAAAAAGGCGGGTTTGATGTGGTGATTGGGAATCCGCCGTACATTGGAGAGAAAAAACATAAGGATATATTCAGAGAAATCAAAAAGGGTAGATTGAAAGAATATTATCAGGGCAAGATGGATATATTTTACTTCTTCTTTCATTTGGCTATAAATCTTGGCAAAACCGGGGCACAAATTGCTTTTATTACGACGAACTATTATCCTACAGCAACTGGCGCGAGCAAACTCAGAAAAGACTTCAAGAAACGCACAATAATCAGAAGGCTCATTAACTTTAATGAGTTGAAAATATTTGAATCTGCTCAAGGCCAGCATAACATGTTGACCATTTTATCAAAAGGGCAAGACGTAAAAGCGATAGCCAGAACTTGTATAACAAAGCACAAAGGTTATGCAAATCCACAAATTTTGGAGAGTATCTTAAGCTGGCAAGATGCCCAAACAAATTACTATGAAGTGCCGCAGGAAGACCTGTATGAAGGTGAGGAATGTTACATTCGATTGGCTTGTGATAATAAAAGCGGTGATGACCCTGTACAAAGAATATTAGATAAGATCAAGCATCAAGGTAGGGAGCTTTGTGAATTCTGTAATATAAATCAGGGCATCATTTCTGGAGCGGATAAAGTTACTAAAAAGCATCTTGGAAATTATGGAATAAAAGCAGATATTGGAGATGGTATATTTGTGTTGACTAACCAGGAGGTTGAATATCTTGAACTTTCTTCTATTGAAAAAAAGATACTCAAACCATGGTTTAAGAATTCTGATATAGAACGCTGGCGAACTAATGACACGAACAATGAATATTTGATTTATGCAGACAAAAGATTGCAAAATCTCGAAGGAAACAGATTAAGAAGGCATCTTCTAAAATTTAAAGATGTATTAGATCACTCGACGGACAATTCACCGTATTTACATAGACCCAGGGATATAGACTTTTGTGGTCCCAAAATTGTTGCTCCCCAACGTAGCCTAAGAAACACCTTTGGTTACAATGAAATTCCGTGGTATGCAAGTGCGGACGTCTATTTTATCACCCAAAAAGACGAAGGGTTAGACTTAAAATATTGCTTAGCTCTGCTTAATTCGAAGTTGTACTATTTATGGTTATACTTCCGAGGCAAAAGGAAAGGCGAATCTCTAGAACTTTACCAGGTGCCGCTCTCTGAAGTTCCAATTAAAAAGATAAGTAAAACAGACCAAACTCCCTTTGTCTCAATAGTAGATCAAATCCTCGCCATCACTAAAGGCGAAGACTACCTTTCCAATCCTGCCAAGCAAGCCAGAGTCAAGGAACTGGAACACCAGATCGACCAGATGGTATATGAGCTATACGGGCTAACAGAGGAGGAGATAGCGGTGGTGGAGGGTAAAATTAAGGAGAACGTATGAAAGAACAAACGTCTGAAATGGTATATCAGCTAAAAGTGACGCTCAAGGGCAGCAAGCCTCCTATCTGGCGGCGGGTTCAGGTTCCCGCCAATATCACTCTCCACAGGCTGCACATGATTCTGCAATCTGTTATGGGTTGGACCAATTCACATCTCTACAGCTTCGATATAGCGGGCATCGAGTACAGTATCCCCGACCCGGATAGTGACTTTGGCGAGTTTTATTCCAAAGACTCTCGCAGAACCAAACTCAACAAAGTTATATCCCAGGAGAAAACCAGATTTACGTATGAATATGACTTTGGCGACGGCTGGGAGCACGATATTTTAGTCGAAAAGATTTTTCCGGCAGAAACAGGTGCGCAATATCCTGTATGTTTGGCTGGTAAGCGTGCCTGCCCGCCGGAGGATTGCGGGGGTATATGGGGTTACGATGACCTGCTCAAAGTAATCCGCAATCCGGAACATGGGGAATACGAAGAAATAATAGAGTGGCTCGGAGGACTTTTCGACCCCAAAGAGTTCGATATCGATGGGGTTAATCAGTCTTTAGGGCGTTTACGCCGGACAGGCAAATCTAAACGTTCCGATGTTCCTGAT
>CAZJVO010000055.1:0-9799 GCA_964549815.1 uncultured Dehalococcoidales bacterium
AGACGTGATTTATTATGGAGAATATGCTCACAGCGACTTCTACAAATTGGACGAGGTGACCAACAATATAGGAGACCAGATTCTGAAGTATGTCTTCGGGGGGAATATGGATTTTTCGGTTCTCGGCAGGGCTGGCTCTTTCGAGCATAAGTCGGACCTGTTTCCCGGAACAGATTACTGGCAGGATATAGCAGGTGGGATTCTTGCCGATAGCGGCACGCTTTCACACTTCAACGAATCCTATTTTAAATGGCAGGAATGGGAGGATATCGTCGGCGAATACTCTCTAGGAGTAACCCGCAGCACTTTCCAGTTCACACAAAAGAACTCTTTCCCCCTATTTACCGGTATTGTAGAAATAGGATGGGTGGACCCCGATAACCCTGAGGATGGGCGGATATATGTTAGAACCAGGGCTGCCCCCCGAAGTACTGCGCAGGTATTCTGGAGCGTATACCAGCAGGGGCTGCTGCCGGAAGGCATCGAGCGCAACCATTATGAAGTCGAAATAGAAACCGGCACCCAGGTAACAGGAGTGGTAGGAATATCCTGGGAAACAAGCGACCCACGCGATATCAGGTTGCATATATGGTCACAGGCACAAAGTCCTTTCCACTGGTTCAGGGTTCAATGGCGAGTCTATTACACGGAAAGCCGCCAGGTTAAACTTATCGACTTACTTCCGCTGAAGGTTCAGTTGGGATAGGCCGCAGGGGCCGATACATATCATATTCCGAATTCGGAACGGATTTTAACCAGATTCATCAGGGCTGACAGAGTTACTACCCCGATTACTTTACCATCTTCCAGCACAGGTATATATTCAATGCCTCGCAGATACATATCTTCATATAGTTCATTTGCCGCCTGATGCCTGTAAGCTGTCCTGATTTGTTCATATGGTGTCATGATATCGCATGCAGCGGCTTCACCCCGCCGTTTTCTGAATGCAGATTTTATTTGTTTAAGGGTCAGCATGCCACTTAATTTACCATCGTCAGCCACAATTATGCAGTGGCATCCCTTTACCAGGATACACTCTCGAATCAATCGCCTGATATTAACCTGTCCGGACGTTACCGGCCATTCCCTGGTCATAACATCCTCCGCTTTTATATTTTTGAGAGCTGTGTGCATTTTTATCTGAGTACGGGTATCCCCAGCCGCAATCTGAATCATCCACCCAAGCAAAACAATCAACAGGTCGATAGCCCATTGTTGTGTGATAATGAGCAGCATCACTCCGGCAAAAATCAAAAATAAACCGGCGCCCCATCCGATACAGCTGGAAATCCAGGTTGCCCTGTAATAATCCCTTGTCTTCCTCCATATAATTAAGCGCAGGATTTCGCCTCCATCGAGAGGATAAACCGGAATAAAATGAAGTATAAAAAGCAGAAAATATATATATGAAAGCCATTGCGCAACCCCGGCCAGCGCAAAAATACCTGCGTTGATAAATGTGGCATACAACCCGTAAAATATTGCGGCCAACAAAAAATTAGACAGATATTTGGACAAATACAACAGCGGCGGATGGGTAGAATAATATCTATCCGCACTTTCCTGATACACACCACCAAAAGCGAACAGTGTTATTTTTTTCACCCAGGGCTCTTTGCGGAAAGCTATGATGTTCAGTATAAACTCACGAAAAGCCAGCGTTGCCAAAAACAGCAACGCAACACCGGCACCGAGAAGTATTCTGTAGAACAACGAGTAATCTTCGGCAAACCGAAGGGTTACAAGTGCCGTAATCAAGACGAGCACGGGTATCCACGTATGATGTAATTTAATCCTCAAGGCACCACCTCTACCTGACAACTGCCCGTATCAGGCATAACAATTACTTTGCCCTGCTATAGAGCGGCCGACCTCCCTTGTTTATTATATTCTTATGGCTGGAATTGTAAATATACCACGATTCTGTTTTTTTGATAAAGACAAAGGAAGTGATAAAGGCAAATCGTATCATAAAACGATGACATCTTAAAATTAATGGGCATTGAAATGCCATGATTTATTCTTGCCTTGTAATCTGCAGAAGACTAGAATAAATACCATCGACCAAGCGGAGGCTGAACATGCTAACTGACGAAATCATAAAAAAACTGCTTGTATTTCAGAAAGGTGAAATAACGGAATTTATCATATATAAAAAGCTAGCTCGAGCAACAAAAGACTCCCACAATAGAGAGCTACTTCTGAATATTTCCAGCGATGAACTTAGCCATTATAACTTCTGGAAACAATTCACAGGTAAAGAAACAAAGCCCCATCTGGTGAAAGTATGGTTTTATTATTTAGTATCCAGGATTTTCGGACTGACCTTCGGAATTAAACTGATGGAAAAGGGTGAAGGGCAGGCTCAAATCAATTATCGAGATATAGCAGGGAGCATACCCGAAGCGCTTGAAATTGCTAAAGAAGAAGATAGGCATGAAGAAGAGCTTATTAAAATTATAGAAGAGGAGCGCCTTCATTATGTCGGCGCCATGATACTGGGATTGAACGATGCGCTGGTAGAGCTCTCCGGTTCTCTGGCTGGCTTTACACTGGCACTGCAGGACCCGAAGCTGGTCGCTATGGTTGGGCTTATTACCGGCATTGCGGCTGCCCTATCAATGGGAAGTACCAGTTATCTGGCAAGTAAATCCGAAAATACTGGAAGGTCACCGATAAAATCTGCACTGTATACAGGAATAGCATATATTTTCACAGTTGCGATTCTGATAATGCCTTACCTACTAATATCTAACGTATTGATAGCTATGGCAGTAATGGTTTGTAACGTTCTTATCATAATACTTATTTTTAATTTCTATATATCGGTTGCACAAGACCTTCCATTCATAAAAAGATTTTCCGAAATGGCAGCGCTCAGCATCGGAATTGCCGCTATTTCATTCGGTATAGGGTATTTGATGAGAGCTGTCTTTGGAATCGATATTTAAATTAATAAGTTCAGATAAGAGATAAACCAACGTATTCAAAATCAACTGCATAGGATTCTCTTATTTAACAACGCTTACTTGGCATCGGGAATGTTTTGCTCCTGCTTCCCACGGTCTTTATATATACAGTTACGTAAGATAAGCGGCGGTATCACTGTAGTCAAAAGGCTCATTAAGATTATAGAAGCATAAACCCCCTGGCCTATCAATCCCTGATTGAGTCCGATCAGGGCTATAATCATTGCCACCTCACCACGCGGACCCATCCCGACACCAACTATTAGCGAATCCTTCAAACTCATTTTTTGCAGCAGGGCAGGTACACCACAGCCAATCAGCTTGGTAATCAATGCTACAGCAGTCAGCGCAAGGATAAACCATATCAGGTTGACAGTAATATAGTGTATATCCAGTATAACACCAAGGGAAACAAAGAATATGGATGAGAAGATTATCTGTAAATGCTCTGCTCCCTCTTTGAAGATTACTCCTTTGGTAAGCTTTACTTCTGCGAAAGAAGCACCGGCTAAAAACGAACCGACTATGGCTGATAAACCCACCAGTTCGGCTGTCATTGCATAGAAAAAGGCAACCATCATTGCATAGATAAAAATCGATTCTGGATATCTGGCACACAGATTAGTTTTATCTAATCTTTCCATAAGCCTGTTGAATACCAGTTTCCCAAGAAAAATACCGGCGACAATAAAAGCTACTGCTTTACCTGCAGTAATGAGAAGCGATACTGCAGATATGTCTCCCGAAACGATTCCCTCTGCCATAGCCAGAAACAGGAGAGCCAAAACATCATCCACAACTGCAGCCCCGATAATAGCCTTGGCGGCTTCGGTTTGTAATTTCCCCATTTCCCGCAGGACATTGGCTGTAATGGCAATACTGGTAGCAGTAAGTGCCGTACCTATAAATACGGAAGCCTTAAAATCGAAATCGAAAAGCTCGGCCGTCAAAAATCCGACTGCTGCCGGCACCAGCACACCAAACAACGCAATTATGAAGTATTTCGGCCTGGTAATATCCTTAATATTGAATTCAAGACCAATGGTAAACAGGAGAACCACGGCACCAAGATGAGCCAGCGATGATACAAAATCGGTATAGGTAACCAGCCCCAGCAGACTGGGACCGACCAAAATGCCGGCCAATATGATTCCAACAACAGCAGACTGATTGATTCTGTATGCGATTAAATAACCTGCTAGAGCCACAACCAGCAGCAGCGTCATTTGAAAATCGCTGCTTGACAAAATCTCCTCGAACAAACTACACCCCCTCTATAATTCCCGGATAGGGATAACCAGCCGTGTGTAAAATTATTGGGAAAAATTCTCAGGCTTAAAGTTGAAACTATATATTAAGGTCAACTGATTAAAGAGTGCTGTGATAAAAATATGTCACTGCCCTTCCTTAATAAATAAGGGATAAAATCTCGAGTAAAATAATATCTTTAGAAGACTGTGCCTGTCAAACTTAAATGATATAGTGGGTTATTGATGATTAACAGGTGATAATACTGAGTTAAGATGTAGAGCTCGGTTCAATTTTCTTAGTGACTGTTCCCAAGAACAGGTTGGATTTTGCCATCGTAAGATGGATAAGACGCTGCCAGCTGAGAAGAAGCACTTTATTTTTCACATCGATCTGAATTATATTTGATTCTGGCCTGTACAAAAGGATTTCAACACCACTACTCCGCCATAATCACCAGCAGTTCAGGGGGGAGATAAAGATAACAATCCTTTTCTTCCGATATGTTGTTGACCACCGACTTCGATATAGTAGCTTCCAGATATCTTTTTTCCGATGAATCAGAATTGACATGGAACCTGTAATTACTGCTGGCAATACCTTCAACTTTATGAATAACTTTGCTCAGAATCACGTTCTCTGCATGCTGCTCCACCACCTGTATATACTCAGGGCGTATCCCCAGGATTATCTTCTGACTTCTATAAAAGTTCCCTGAATTTTCCATAATTACCCTGAGCCTCTGCCCCCAGGATGGGATGTCAACAATTACATTCGCTCCATTTATGGATTCAATTACTCCTTCAATCAGATTCCGCATCCCTGTCATTTTCGCCACATTGCGGTTAACCGGGCGAGAAAAAACATTCTGTTTCGTATCGTGCTGTATGATAGTGCCTGAGTGATAGACTGCTACCATTGACCCCAGTTTATACCCCTCGTTAAGGTCGTGGGTAACAAAAAGGATGCTTCCATCGAAGACATTCTGTAAATCCAGTAGTTCCAGTTCCAATCGTTCTTTAAGCAACGGATCAAGCGCAGAAAACGGCTCATCGAGAAGAAGTACTTCAGGTTCGGGGGCCAGTGCACGGGCTATTGCTACCCTCTGTTGCTGCCCTGCCGATAATTGCCTGGGATAGCGATCCTCCAGCCCATCTATATTCATGTTATTCAAGAGTTGTTTAATCTTATTTTTTACTTCCAATTTTGGCTTATCCTTCAACCCATAAGCGATGTTATCCCATACTGTAAGATGAGGAAACAGTGCATAGTGTTGAAATACAAAACCGACCTTGCGTCTCTGCACCGGCAGGTTAATTTTATTTTCAGAATCGAGCAAAACCCGCCTGTTAAGTTCGATATAGCCTTCATCCGGTTTAACAAGGCCTGCAATGCTTTGCAAGGTCATGGTCTTACCTGAACCGGACGGACCCATGATAGCCAGTATTCCGCTATCGGCAGATAATCTGACATCCAGCTGGAAACCCGGCAATGTTTTTTTTACCTCTATTTTTAACATTTCAGATACTTGTAAGAATACAAAATATTCTAAGCGCTAACTCATTTTAACTGGCTTCATTTTTTGCGCTATTCCCTTCCAGTAAGCTATGGCAGTCAGCGAGAGGAACGATATGGCCAGTACTATCAAGCAAAGAATCATCGCTTTCTCGTTATCCCCAGCCTGTATGGCAAAATAGATAGCTACAGGGATAGTTTGTGTCTTTCCTGCAATATTGCCTGCAAGCATTAAGGTAGCACCGAACTCGCCAAGCGAGCGAGCGAAAGCCAGGACAGTTGCAGCAATCACTCCGGCTTTTGCCATAGGCAGAGTAACCGTCCAGAACACCCGCCACTCACTGGCGCCAAGCGTACGGGCTGCAGCTTCGATATTAGGCTCCACCTGTTCGAAAGCCCCCTTGGCAGTCATATACATAATAGGGAAAGCCATTACCGTAGCGGCAATGACAGTAGCTTCCCACGAAAACACAATTTTTTCTCCAAGGGACATTAATAGCTTGCCTATAGGGCCATTTACGCCAAATAACAGTAGAAGTCCATAGCCCACAACCGTCGGCGGCAATACCATAGGCAGGACAAACAGCCCGTCGATTATACTCTTGAATTTTCCGGTGTAGTGGGCCATCCAGCGAGCCGCTGCAATACCAAGGAAAAAGGTGATTGCAGTAGCAGCCGATACCGTTTTTAATGATATCCACAGCGGCTCTAAATAATCTGTCATGATACCTATGATATATTATTTATATAACTTTACTCAACTGCCGATAGAAATCCGTAGCTTTCGAAAATTTCCATTGCCGCATCACTGGAAAGGAAAGCCAGGTAATCTGCGGCAGCGGACTGATTCTCAGATGCTTTTATAATGGCTGCAGGATAAACGATTTGTGAATTTATTTCATCGGGAGCAGTAGCAACAATCTTGACACCCTCGGAAATAACTGCGTCCGTTGAATATACGATACCTGCATCCACATTACCAGTTTCCACATAAGCTAAAACATCCCTGACAGTGCTGCCCTGTATCAATTTTTCGCTGGCTTCCAGTTCATCTGTTATACCAAGAAGATCGAAAAGCTGATATGCATAGGTACCGGCAGGGACAAAAGCAGGATCCCCCACGGCTACCAGAGTAACATAGTCTTCCAGAAGGTCTTCGAAGCTGTCGATTTCCAGTGTACTGTTGACAGGCACAATCAAAACAATGCTATTTTTAAGTAGATTGATGCGCGTACTGGATAGTATTAATTCCTTGTTTTCAAGATTATCCATCTGTTTGGTGGCCGCTGAAATAAAGACATCGCAGGTTGCCCCCTGTTCAATCTGTAATTGTAACGTTCCAGAAGCAGCATAGTTAGTTACAATAGTAACGTTAGGGTTCTGCTCTTTGTAAAGAGCATTAACAGCTTCCAGGGCATCGGTCAGACTTGCTGCGGCAGAAATATTCAAAGTAACGGGAGGAGCAACCGTTGTAGTTTCGGTTTGCGTCGTTTTTACCGTGCTGATAACAGTAGTTGCATCAGAAATTGTTGATGTTACTGTAGTGGTACTATTTACCGTAATGGTACTGGCTATGGTACTCGTTACTGTTTTATTTGTAGTAGTTGTTACAGTTTCCGGCTCGCAACCCACGAGAGCAAAAACCATGGCAATCATCATTATCCAGGGGAATATCTTCAATAATTTTTTTCTCATTTTTATCTCTCCACTTTTTTAAAACATAGCTGGCGTTATTATTTTTTCTTCAAATCCTCATATACATAAGGTCCTCCCTTTCTTCCTGCAAGAATTCAAACACAAATTTAAAAATATACTAACGGCATCGATGGGCAGGAAGACGGAGAAGATATGCAGCATAGCTAATAAGATGATTGCAGTTAATTACCCTTGCAACACAACCGAATACCATTTTTTCTCCTTTTCCAGCGGGAAGCAAAACCGTTTCCAATAATGCCGTCTAGATTACTAATCTACCGGCTGTCTGCCATAGAATGCCTCTTTAGGCAAAACAGCTCCGGAGAAATTACCCAATTTATAACATATTCGCTATAACAATGTCAACATATCGATATAGATTACAAATACCTCGATACGTGATTAACGCGATGAGTAAACAAATTGTAAATTTATTTTCAAAAACTCAGCGACAAACCACCAGGCGAATTCGTGAAATTGTCACTGGCTTATAAAATGATGCATTAAGACCTGGATTACCGCTAACAACCTGTATGCCTCATAACTTTTTAATTTAATAAATTGAAGAATTTTGTATTTTATATTATTATATTTGACAATTGGTTTTTTCCCTTTAGAAACATCCATATGCATAATTCATATTGAAGGGAACATAAAAATTATTTTACTTTCAAAGGGGGAAACAACGGCAGCAATTATGAAAAAAATCAACTCATTTTTTGACCCGCAGAGCGTTGCCCTGGTAGGAGCTTCCAACCGTCCGGGCTCAATCGGACAAATAGTATTGGAAAATCTGATCATTGGTAAAGATAGGCGCAAAGTCTATCCAATCAACCCCAAGTACGAAACCCTGATGGATTTGAAATGCTATCCTAATCTCAACAGCCTCCCCGAAGTCCCTGAACTGGTAATTATCACTATTGCTGCAGAAAATGTAGCCGCTATAGTTGATACCTGTGCCGAAATTGGTACCAAAGCTATTACTATCATCTCAGCCGGATTTAAAGAAGCGGGCAAAGCCGGTAACGAGCGCCTTGAAAAAATAATGGATACCGCTCGCAAGCATGGGATTCGCATTATGGGGCCCAACTGTCTGGGTTCCATGCGTCCCAATGCTGATTTTAGCGGTTCTTTTGCTCGCAAGATAACCAAAACCGGGAATATCGCATTTCTGTCCCAGAGTGGAGCTCTAGGCGCGGCAGTTCTTGACTGGGCAATTAGCAGAGACATTGGATTCAGTGCCTTTGTTTCTATCGGAAGTATGGTCGATGTTGACTTTGGCGACCTCATCGACTTTTTTGGTGATGACCCTGAAACAAAGAGCATTATTATTTATATGGAAACAATAGGGAATACCTTATCCAGTGTGAAGAATTTCATGAGCGCCGCCAGAGGTTTTGCTCGCAATAAACCGATTATAGTTATAAAACCGGGTAAATTTCAGGAGAGCATTCAGGCTGCCAAATCGCATACTGGAGCACTGGTCGGTGATGACGCATATTACGATGCCGCCTTCAACCGTGCCGGTGTTGTCAGGGTGGATGAAGTTTCCGACCTTTTTAACTGTGCTTCGATTCTGGATTCTACTCACCTGCCTAAAGAGCAAAATGTTGCTGTAATAACCAACGCGGGTGGCCCTTCCGTCCTCGCTACAGACGCTCTGATTGCCAAAGGAGGCAAACTCAGCACTCTTTCCCCTGAAACAATAGCTGCATTGAACGAGGCACTTCCCGCTTTCTGGAGCAAATCAAACCCGATAGACATATTAGGGGATGCGGATGCCGACCGCTATATGAAAGCAGTTGAAATCACCCTGAAAGACCCGGGCGTTAATGGCGTCGTTGTGATATATACCCCTCAAGGGGCGGCCAATGCTACAGATGTGGCTAAAGGTATAGTTAAAATTGCCAAGAAAAGCAGTAAGCCCATTCTGACAACAATGATGGGAAGTAAAGAGGTTGCGGGAGCAAGGCAGTTATTCTATGCCAATAAAATCCCCACTTATGAATTCCCCGAAGAAGCAATGGAATCTTATCTATATATGTACAAATATGCGCGCAACCTGGAAGGCCTTTACCAGATACCCGCAGACATCCCATTCGACGTAGGCATTGCCAAGAACCACTTAAAGACTATTATCAGGAATGCGGTACAAAAGGGATTGACATTATTAAGTGAAGAAGACTCAAAGAAATTTCTGAGTACTTATCGTATCGGTGTAAGCTATCCATTTTTTGCCAGAGATGTTGACCTTGCCGTTGCCACGGCAGACTCCATAGGCTATCCTGTAGTTATGAAGATACAATCCCCTGATATATCTCATAAGTCGGATGTAGGCGGTGTGGTGCTTGATATCAGGTCGCCTCAAC
>CAZJVO010000056.1:0-9690 GCA_964549815.1 uncultured Dehalococcoidales bacterium
GCTTACAAACATGGGCTGACTGTGGGAGATACGATTATATTCACCGCGGATGAAGGGGAACGCGAGTATGCCATCAGCGGCATCTATTATGACTACAGCACGGATTCCGGCAAGGTCATCATGCCACAGAGTATATATCTGGCTAACTGGCACGATAGCACCATTGCCTCCCTGGGGCTATATCTGGAAAATGAAACCGACAGGGATGCTATCATGAATCAGGTTAAAGCCATTGTGGCAGATGCAGCTGGAATTACAGTTACAGACAGCTTTACCATCAGAGCCGATGTGCTGGATTTATTTGACCGTACCTTCCTGATTACCAGAGTCCTGGAGTTTTTGGCGATTATTGTAGCCTTCATCGGTATACTCAGTGCGCTTATGGCATATCAGCTTGAAAAAATCAAGGAAATCGGCATACTGCGTGCCATCGGGGTTACCCCCAGGCAAATATGGGGAATGACCAGTTTGCAAACCGGGTTGATGGGCACTATTTCAGGATTGCTGGCAATCCCATTGGGTATATCTATGTCTGTACTCCTCATAAAGATAATTAATATCCGTTCTTTCGGCTGGAGCATCCAGATGGCCATAGGTGCGGGGACGATAATGGAAGCACTGGCAATTGCTATCGGAGCATCGCTGCTTGCCAGTGTTTACCCTGCATGGAAGATGTCTAAAACCTCGCCGGCCGAAGCCTTGAGGGAGGAATAAGATGCTTAAAAGTTTTAGACAGGGATTAACCTGCTCCCTGCTGGCCTTGTCGCTGGTAGCAGTTTCGTTCGCTTTCCCCGGTTGCAATTGCGAGGACGGGAACACCAGTGAAACAAAAATAAATATCATCGAAGCGTTGAGCAACAGCGATACCAGGGGTTACAACATAGCGGACAGGGTGATAGATTTCAACTTTCCAAAAGACCACGGGACACATGAGAGCTTCCGTAACGAGTGGTGGTATTTTACAGGCAACCTGTACGACGATGAGGGTAATCGCTTCGGCTACCAGTTGACCTTTTTTCGCATCTCGTTAAGCCCACTTGCAATAACCAGGACTTCCGACTGGGGAACCAACCAGATATATATGGCTCATTTTACTGTATCCGACATAGAGAACGAAAAGTTTTACTGTTTTGAAAAATTCAACCGTGATGCATTGGGGCTGGCCGGCTATCAGGGCAACCCTTTCAAAATAAATGTGGAAGACTGGTATATACTGGGCACAGGTGATGGAGACTTCCCCTGGCAGCTTTATGCCTCGAAGGATGGCGTAACGATATCCCTGGGCGTAACACCTTTGAAGGATATTGTTTTTGAGGGTGATAAAGGATTGAGCTACAAGAGCGTCGATAAGACCAGCGCCTCGTATTACTATTCTATTACCAGGCTGGCAACCGATGGGTATATAGAGATTGATGGGATGAGATATGAGGTCAGCGGCAGCAGCTGGCTGGACCGGGAATGGAGCACCAGCACCCTCAGTGAAGACCAGGGCGGCTGGGATTGGTTTTCGATACAGATGAACGATAACACCGAAATCGTCTATTTCCAGTTGAGGTACAAAGATGGCAGCGTTTATCCATATAACGAGGGGTTGATAGTCTCCAGCGACAGTACTACCACAAAGCTGGATACGGGAGACATTGTATTGACGGTGCTTAACACATGGAAGAGCACAACGGGAGTTGTTTATCCGATAAAATGGCAGGCAGAGGTGGTGCCTCTGGGGAAGACATTGATAATCGAAGCTGCTTTTAACCAGCAGGAACTCGACCTGAGCACGCGCTACTGGGAAGGGGCGGTGAACATCTATGATGAGCAGAATACGGATGAGATTATAGGCACCGGCTATTTAGAGATGACAGGGTACGAGTAAGGGATTTACACTGCTTCTTTATAAGCCCTCCAAACTTATTGTCATTCTGAAGGGAGTGTAACGACCGAAGAATCTTGGGGGTGAAAAAATAGTATTATTATAAATGTCCCTCACCCCGGATGTTGAGTGTAAGCAAACTGGAACGAAATCCCGATAAATCGGGATTTCGTTCGTCCCTCATTTATACTTAGCGCAGCTAATGTACGAACTCAACATGACAATGTCATCTTTTCTTTACTAGAATGACGCAACCAAAGCCGTTCGTGTCCTTGTCCCAGCGTAATGCGAGATGAGCCTGTCGAACCAGAAGTACCCTTTAGGGTGATAACGGAGACGAATATCGAATTGCATTTAGATGCTTCGCTATGCTCAGCATGACAAAAAATCGTCGTTGCGAGTCCCGATTTATCGGGGCAAAGCAATCCCTACGATACAACAAAATTACCCCGCTCCGCATATGACAGGAAATACTCCGACAATAATAAATATAGTGTAGCAATGAATATACTCAGCGGTCGAGATTGCTTCGCCTTCCCTATCGGGAATGGACTCGCAAAGACAATTTTAGAAGCCCCGACAAAGCGGGATAACTGACCAGTATCGTATTATTAGTTTACAAATCCCCGAAGACCTTCGGAGCCTGTTCTTTCATAATCTCAGCGATTTTCTGGGCAACTTCACGGATTTCCGGTAGAGCTGCCGGACTGGTGCGCAGTTTTAATATGTGACGGATTTCACGGAAGTTCCAGGTGCAGATAATCTCCGTCATGCAGGCATTGGGCAAAACATAGCGAGCAATCTCCGGTTTCATCCCGGCATCCAGCAGTTTACGATAGCTGTCCCATGCCGCCGCCATTGCCTCGTGAAATATCTTCCCTGTTTCGGAACCCTTATCCTCCAATTCGGGTGGAGTTATGTAATCAGCCTGGAGTTCACGCACATAACGCTGGCTGCGCTGAGAATAGCTGGCAATGCGATGCCTCACCAGCTCATGGGTAAGTGCACGGGAAGCCTTTATATAAAATGTGGCCGAAGCATGCTCAATCAGGCTCTCGTGCCCCTGTTTAACTCGGGCTGCCAGCCAGTTCTCGTTGGTTCCCTGTTTGTCGCCGCTGGCATAACACAGCCTCCCCGCCTTTTCCACCAGATTCTCGCTATCAGGGGTAATCGCCAGTAATTTCACTTCAAGCCCGTTGTACATCTTAACCCCCTCTAAAATATCAGTTAAATAATTATATCATTGATAAGACACAAAATTCGCCCTTTCGACGGGAGTTTTTATCACGACAGGAACACGATAACTGATTCAGCAACCGAATCGATGAACCGAAGACAGGGCAGCCTGCTCCCTGTGCACATATCGTGAGCAAAGGCGCTTTATTAACCTCACTCTGCATGCATACTATATCGATGGAGATGGAAATTTGATATCCAGTTCATCCCGCGTATCTATGACCTATCGATATGGGAACGAGCCCCTGCCGATTAATTGTGCAGGAATACAATTATCCTGCTAGAAATCAATCACAAATCTTCCGTTCTTATGCAGCACGTCGCCATCCACCTTGATTTCACCACCATTCCTCAGGTCGCAAATCATATCCCAGTGAATCGCCGACTCGTTCTTACTGCCACTCTCCGGATAACCGGCTCCCAGCGCCATGTGGAAGCTGCCATTGATTTTCTCATCGAAGAGGATTTCACGGGTGAATCGGTTGATGTTGGGGCTGGTGCCGATAGCGAATTCCCCTACGGTACGTGAACCGGCATCCGTATCCAACATCTTGAGCAGGAAATCCTCATTCTTTTCAGCACTGGCTTTAACCACCTTGCCATTTTCAAACCACAACCTGATACCGGTCACTTCCCTGCCCCCCTCGATGGCAGGATAGGAAAAATAAACATGCCCGTTTACACTGTTTTCAACCGGGCTGGTATATACCTCCCCATCCGGCATATTGTAACGCCCGTCGCAGTTAATAAAAGGACGCCCTTCAATACTCAGCGTCAATTCCGTGCCCTCCCCCCGGATATATATACATTTTTTACCCCTCAGCCATTCTATAATTTTATCCTGCCGCTTTGAAAAGCGCTGCCAGTAGCCTACCGGGTCATTCATATCTGGAAGGCAGGCGCTGTAAACAAAATCTTCATAATCGGAAAGGCTCATTTCAGCATCCTGAGCATAAGCGCTGGTGGGGAAGATGGCATAGGTCCAGCGGAACTCACCGGTGGCGGAACGGCGCATCTGCGTATTCATCAACCCGGTTCTTGCCTGCTGGCGTATGACCATGCGGGAGGGGTCTATTTTACTGAGGGCTTTGGTATTGGTCGTACCACCCAGAGTGATTGCAACATCATATTTATCGGTAATAATCTTCTCAGGCTCATGAATAAACTTAAGCTGCTCCTCAGAGGCATACTTATAAAGTATCTCCGCTAGCCCCTCCGGCTCTAAAAACACCATGGGATGCCCGCCTGCCTTCAATACTTCGG
The DNA here is from genome assembly GCA_964549815.1 of uncultured Dehalococcoidales bacterium. Lineage (GTDB taxonomy): Bacteria > Chloroflexota > Dehalococcoidia > Dehalococcoidales > UBA5627 > UBA5627. The sequence continues at coordinate 4,370 of CAZJVO010000056.1, forward strand.
CATAAACAGCCTGCACCAGCGGAGCAGCGGCATAGTCCCCCCTTATCTTGACTTTATCGCCCTTCTTAACAGCTACGGAATACTTAACCAGTAGTTCAGCCAGTTTACTTACACGAATATCATTCATATACTTATACCTCAAAATTTATATTCTTGTGCTAAAACTATACCATAAATCGCCGATATACTGCCTGTCATCAAAGGTGCATCGATACAACACCCTGTTTAAAATTAATAAAAAGATGCCCTGTCAGACCATCAGCATAAAGCAGTTAAAAAATATTTTTTACTATACGTCAGCCCCAGATATAAATATCACTTGCATTCTCATCAGCGAAAGATTAAAATATCATCCATTTAAATCATATACTATGTTTAGAAAAGGCATATTTTACATTTACAAAAAAATATCTATAATAAAATTATAGAGTATTGAAAACAGGTTCGATTACGAAGAATAATATAAGTCGAAGATTTTTGGAATAAAAAACAGGGTAATAAAGGAGAAAATAATTAAACAGGTGAAAACAAACGTAAAAACAAGGTGCAGTAGTCATCCAATGGATGCCCTTCTAGAGAGCTACAGCAGCGAAGGTGACGATGAACCACCCAGTAGCTGCGATGAATCAGAGCCCCCCCAATGCAGCCCCACATCTAACAGATTAAAGCTGTTCGGAACAGTTTCCGATGCAGATTGGAATAATTGGAAATGGCAGTTCCGCAACCGTATAACCTCAGTTGAACAACTGGCAAAGTATGTCCCATTATCAATTAAAAAATATGCTGAGATAAGCGCAGTAACCAGAACTTATCCGCTAGCCATTACTCCTTATTATCTTTCACTTATGGACCTGAATAATCCGAAAGACCCGGTTGCCATGCAGGCTATTCCTTCTATTGAGGAAATAACCGTCAGAACCACCGGTGTCGAAGACCCGCTTGAAGAAAAAAGGGATTCGGTCGTTCCCGGACTGGTGCACAGATATCCGGATAGGGTGCTTATGGTGCTTACCGACATTTGCCCCATGCTGTGCCGCCATTGCACACGTAAACGAGAGTGGAAAAATGGGGACTGGATACGCACGCCCGACGAAGTAGAGGCGATGCTGAATTACATACGCCATAATAAAAACGTCAGAGATGTCATCATCTCAGGAGGTGACTGCCTGACGCTTTCGACCAAACATCTGGAGAACGTTATTTCACGGTTGAGACAGATAAATCATGTTGAGATTATTCGTATCGGCACCCGCTTCCCGGTAGTTCTGCCACAGCGTATCGACAGCGAGTTTTGCGATATGCTATCCGAATACGGCCCGATATGGTTGAACACCCACTTCAACAGTGTAAATGAAATCACCCCGGATTCTGCAGCTGCGATTGACCGCATCATCCGCGCCGGCGTACCGGTAAACAACCAGTCTGTTTTATTGCGAGGTATCAATGATACTGTCGAAAAGCAGACTAAATTATGCCAGGGATTGTTAAAGATTAAAGTCCGCCCCTATTACCTGTTCCAGTGCGACGAGGTTCAGGGAACCGACCACCTGCGTACCAATATCGATACCGGGGTAAAAATAATCGAAGGCATGCGCGGATTCACCTCAGGGCTGGCAATACCCAACTTCGTGGTAGACCTGCCCCAGGGCGGCGGTAAAGTCACTCTGCAGCCAAACTATATGTTAGCCAGGACGGAAAAGGAAGTTCTGTTCAGTAATTATCAGGGCCGTGTCATTACCTGTCACAACCCGGCGACAAATACAAGGGTCAGAACGCACCCGGAACCTGAAACAACGATGAAAAATCTCGATTTTAATTTTTCAGAGGTAAGGGATGCGGATAGGGTTATCGTTTGACCTCAAACCGGATAAATCGCCGGCTAATGATTATATAGACGACTCCATGGAGGAATATGACTCCATGGAGACCGTCGAATTGATTAAGTCATCCATAGAAGCCAACGGGCACTGTGTTACGCTACTCGGCGGAGGCAGGGCTTTCCTCGACAATGTCCGCAAAGAGAAATTGGATTTCGTATTCAACATCGCTGAGGGGCAGGGCAATTACCGCAGCCGCGAATCGCAAATTCCCTCCATTCTTGAGATGCTGGATATCCCCTACTCGGGTTCGGACCCTTTATGTCTGAGCATATGCCTGGATAAAGAGCTGACCAAAAAGATGGTTGCCATGGAAGGCATAGCTACACCCAGATGGCAACTGCTAGCAAATTTCAAAGAGCTGCACTCGATAGACTGGGAGAAATTCAGATTCCCACTGATGATTAAACCGGCACATGAGGGCTCAAGCAAGGGTGTCAGGCTGTCGTCGGTCGTAACAAATATGAAAGAGCTCGAAAACGAAGCCAGACGGCAGTTCGGCGGCTATCATCAGGCAATCATGGTAGAAGAGTTTATAAGTGGCGATGAGATTACCGTGGGGATCACCGGCAACGAACCTGCGCAGGTGCTGGCCATGATGCGCATAACCCCAAGGAAAAAGATGAAGCATTTCGTATACTCCATCGAGGTGAAAAGGGATTATTTGAAACTGGTGGATTACGAATGTCCTCCGAAGCTGGATGTATCGATTATCAAAAAGCTGGAAGATGCCAGTCTGAAAATATTCAGGATACTTGGCTGCCGTGATTTTGCCCGCATCGATTTCAGGCTTGATAACAGCGGCAACCCTTATTTCCTGGAGATAAACCCATTACCCGGCCTTGGAAACCACAGCGACCTGGTCATCATGGCGGGAATGATTGGAATTCCTCACAAAGAATTGGTTGGAAGGATACTTGCCGCCGCGATAAAAAGGTATTCACCATGCCTGCCAGAATAGCAATAGTTTATAATCAACCTGTTCGCAGTTCGTATTCCGTACGGAACGAACAGGCTGCCGAAGACGGGGTACTGATAGAAGTTGCCGCAGTGGAAAAAGCCCTGCAATCGCTCGGATACAGTACCTCGAAAATTCCGCTTGCCCCGCCGAAAGAACAGGCATTCGATAATCTTTCAAATATAAAGGCGGACCTGGTATTTAATCTGTTCGAGGGATTCAGCGGCTTCCCGGAAACAGAGGCCGAGGTGGTAGATATGCTCGAATCGCTGAAATTGCGCTACACCGGCTCTCCAGTAGCGGCATTGAGACTGGCGCTGGACAAAGCCGCCACCAAGACCGTTTTACAGAAAGAGGGCATCGCCACGCCGACTTTTCAGCTGCTGGATGAAGAGACCCTCCCGGATTTCAAACTGGATTTCCCCTGCATCGTCAAACCCAACCGGGATGATGCCAGCCATAGTTTAACTACAAAAAGCGTAGTCGATGACCACGATTCGCTAAGAGAAATGGTTGCCATTATCAACCATACCTATGGAGAAAAGGCGCTGGTAGAGGAATACATCGATGGGCGCGAGTTCAATATGACAGTAATGGGCAACTGCATTCTGACACCCCTGCCGATTTCAGAAATATGCTTTTCCCTGCCTGACGGAATGCCCCATATACTGAATTACGAAGCCAAGTGGAAAACCGACAGCATCTATTACCGGGGAACGCAGCCTCAATGCCCGGCAGAATTGGACCCGGTTGCAAGAAGAGAGATAGCGGAGGTAGGAATGGGAGCCTATGCCATCACCGGCTGCTGCGGCTATGGTAGGGTAGATATGAGAATGGACGAGAGCGGGCAGGTGTATGTTATAGAAGTCAATCCCAATCCCGACATTTCTCCTGATGCAGGTGCCAGCCGTCAGGCGGCAGCATACGGCCTGAGTTATAATGAATTCATTCAAAAAATAGTACAGCTGGGCCGGGAGAGAAAATATGACTATTAAAATTCGTCTGTTGAAGAAAGAGGATAAGCCATATTTAATGGCGCTCCTCAAAAATACCCCTGAGTTTACGGCTGAAGAAGTGGTTATTGCCGAAGAGGTCACCGACGGCTCGATAGATAAACCCGAAACATCCGGGTATTATTCGTTAGTAGCCGAAAACGAAAAGGGTGATTTTATTGGTTTTATCAGCTACGGACCGATTCCGCTGACGAAATATGCCTGGGATATCTACTGGATAGCTGTCAAGCACGAACTCCAGGGACACGGTACGGGAGCAACTCTGCTGAAAGCTGCCGAAGAACGCATAGCGCAGGCTGGCGGCAGGATGACATTCATCGAAACCTCCGATAAAAAACAATATGACAAGACACGCCGTTTCTATATTGCCAACGATTATGTAGAAATCTGCAACATCCCCGATTTCTACGCCCCGGGAGACGGTAAAATAATCTACCAGAAAAAACTGAAATAGAGTCCAGAATCGAATTTTACCTGAGGCACCAGGGTATATCCATCCATCGTGCATTATGAGCTGTAACCCGATATAATCTGCCAGATGTTCAAAAGTGGTGATAGAGCACAAAAGAGAGAACGTAAATTTGCGATTTAAAGTTCCTCAACTAGCAGGCATCCGGCATATTTATTCCGGGCAGATAAGAGAGAATTGAAAAATAATTCTTTTTTTACTAACCAAATGCCTGTTCCTTCGTTTTAATGTTGAAACAACCTGGCGCATGTGATATGGTAATGCAAAGCAAGAGGACATCTTGCATCAGAGGATGGCGTTTTCATGCCTGAGTTCTGCCAAATATATAATAAAGCAGGCAGCAAACTGGAGAGTCTGGTTCAAAAAACCCCCTTCTGGATAGTTATACATGTGGTGCTTTTCCTGGGTGTTTTCCTGGGCTGGACTTACGGGTTCTATGATTATTATGCACCTACCCCTGGAGCCATAGAAAAGATCATCTCCCAGAACATTCTAAGCGGGCAAATACCTTATGTAGACTTCGAATGCGAATACCCCCCGGTAGCATTGCTCATCTTTCTCATTCCAGGGCTGATATTTCGAACACTCACCCCCTATTATATTGCCTTCACAGTAGAAATGTTGCTCTTCGATGTGCTGGCAATATACCTCATCATTTATATCTCCAAACGTATCAACATATCAAAAGTCCATGCACTCGCGGTCTATACGCTGCTTATAGCAATAACCGCCGGCCCGATTGCAACCCAGCGTTATGATATAGCGCCCGCCGTGATGGTACTGGCATCCGTAGCAGCCTTCATCGGCGGCAAAAACAAGACAGCCTGGGGTGTGCTTGCGCTCGGCGTAATGGCAAAGATCTTTCCTATTGTGGTAGCCCCGCTCTTTGCAATCTGGCTTCTAATCAAAAAACAGTATTCACAACTGGCAAAAGGCATCGCTGTTTTTGGGGGAGTAATCCTGCTTACCGTCATCCCATGGCTGATTATAGAACCACAGTCATT
>CAZJVO010000057.1:0-9481 GCA_964549815.1 uncultured Dehalococcoidales bacterium
CACATATGGACTCATCTCCGTAAAAGGCTATCTTTGTATTGTACCCCCTGTCAACAAAATATAGATAGCCTCTTCCTGAGAGGTCTTCGCAGGTCTGCAGACAAATGCCGCATCTCACACACCTGTTCGGGTCATAATTTAAAAATGAATTTAAAGCCTCTGTGGGTTTTGCCGCTGCGGGAGGCCTCAAGCGTTGCAGACGCTTTCTGTCTATGTGAAAATGTGCCATGATTTTTTGCAGCTTGCACTTCTTATTGCATGGACATCCACTACAGCTCGTGTGATGGTCGACAATTACAAGTTCAACAATCGGAAGAACCAGCCTATCAACCGCTGGGCTTCTGGTGCTCACCTTCATCCCCGCTTCAACCCGAGTCTGGCAGGAAAGTACAGGGCTATTGCCGTTTACCTCTACCATGCATAACCTGCAGACGCTCTTCGGTTTTAATTCTGGATGATAGCAAAGATGAGGAATATAAATATCGTTCTCTAAAGCTGCTTCCATTATCGTTTTGCCCTCATCGGCAGTAATAAGCTTGTCGTCTATATGCAGGGTTACACTATTCATAAGGCTGTTCTCCATTTATAAGGGCTTTACATATTCCAGCCGGACACCTTTTATCTTTTATATGGGCTTCGTATTCATCGCGAAAATAGCGTATGGTGGTTATTACCGGATTGGGTGCAGAATGGCCCAGTCCGCATAAAGATGTATTTTTGATAGACTCGCTCAGTTCCAGGAGCGTTTCTATATCTCCAGGTTTCCCTTGCCCGCTCGCAATACTATTTAAAATATCGAACATTTGCTTTGTGCCAAGCCGGCAGGGGAAGCACTGTCCACAGGATTCTCTGCACGTAAAATCAAGAAAGTAGCGGGCTACATCCACCATGCAGGCATCCTCATCCATAACCACCATGCCCCCGGACCCCATCATAGCGCCGGCAGCAGACAGTGAATTGAAATCGACTGGTATGTCAAGCAGGCCTTCAGGTAAACATCCTCCGGATGGTCCCCCTATTTGTACTGCCTTAAAACGCTTACCATTCGGTATTCCGCCCCCGATATCGTAGATAATCTGGCGCAGCGTTATTCCCATCGGAACCTCGATAAGGCCGGTGCGGTTTATTTTCCCAGCAAGGGCAAGGGTCTTTGTCCCCCTGCTTTTATCTGTGCCGTATTGTTTAAACCAGCTCGCCCCCTTTTCCAATATGACAGGGATGTTTGCCCATGTTTCGACATTGTTTATAACGGTAGGTTTTCCCCATAAACCATATTCTGCAGGGAAAGGCGGGCGCGGGTGTGGTATTCCCCGGTTGCCTTCAATAGATGCGATAAGTGCTGTTTCTTCCCCGCATACAAAAGCGCCTGCCCCCTCTCTTATTTCGATATCAAAGTTAAAATTCGTTCCGAGTATATTATTGCCAAGGAGTCCCACATCTCTCATAGAGCCGATAGCAGTTTTCAGCCTTTTTATTGCCATTGGATATTCTGCGCGGACATAGATAAAACCATGGTTTGAGCCAACGGCATAGCCTCCTATAAGCATCCCCTCAAGTACTGAATGGGGGTCGCTGTCCAGCAGCGCACGGTCCATAAAAGCACCGGGGTCCCCTTCATCGGCATTGCAAACGAGGTACTTAATCGATTCCTTTGCATCCCTGCACAACCGCCATTTAATTGCGGTTGGAAAGCCTGCGCCGCCGCGCCCCCTTAGCCCGGCTTCCTCTACTTCTTTTATCACGTCTTCCGGGGTACTGTTTAAAGCTCTGGACAAGCCGTTGTAGCCTCCCATGGCAATGTAGTACATTATGTTCTCGGGGTCGATTACACCGGCATTCCTTAAGGCTATACGCCGCTGGCTTTTTCTGGAAGGAAGTTCGAAAATGCCAGGGATGCCATACTTTTCTTCACCCCAAACACCCAATGCCATATCAGGGCGTGGGTTATTATGAATTAAATAATCATCAATCAATTCCGAGGCTGTGTCCGCATCTATCTTTTTGTATGATATACGCGGTTCGCCGGGTTTTATGATATCGATAACGGGTTCGCAGTAACACATACCCAGACAGCCTGTTTTATGGATTTGGGCATCGATGCCCTTATTTCTTAATGCAGATTCAATGGCTTTATATACAGACATAGCACCAGCAGCTTCCCCACAGGTAGCCATACCGATAAATATCTGCGGCGTATGAGGATTTGTAACTTCAAGCCATTCCCTATTTGCTTTTTCTCTCAGAGACGTCATATCCATTGGCATTCTCCAGTAAAAATGTTCAAGCGTGTCCTGAATCGGCAGATATAGCTTTCGCCGCCTCTGCTTTTTCGGAATCAGCCGCGGGGAACAGTTTCTTTATCTTCTCGGAGTTCATTTTCCCATATATCTCGTTGTTTACCGTTACAACCGGTGCCAGCGCACAACAGCCGACGCAGGCAACGGTATTCAGTGTATACTCGCCGTCGGCGGAGGTTTCTCCTTCCTTGATGCCCAGTATTTCTTCCGTCTCGCTCAGGATGCGGGGAGCGCCGCTTATATGGCAGGCGGTTCCCCTGCAAATGCACACGCGCCTTTTACCCGGGGGTGATAGCCTTAACCCTGGATAAAAAGTAGCTACCGAGTAAATATGTCCTATCGGTATGTTCAGGAAGGCGGCAATATGAGCAATCGAGTCTTTGGGAAGGTAACCATAATTGGATTGAAATTCGAGCAATACCGGAATCAATCCGCTTTTATTACCGCGGTATGCGGATAGTATTTTTGCTGTCCTCAGATATTTATACAGGGGTATATTCACCGGGCATTGATGCGAACATTCGCCGCAATCATTGCACAGGTCGATTCCATGATTTTGACATTCTTCGTACTTACCCTCTTTGGCATAACTCATTAGAAACGAAGGCCAGATGCCGACTTCGCAAACCTCTAAGCAGATATCGCAGTCTATGCAGGGGTTCTCTACCAATGGTTCTTTAACCACCCGCTCTTTCCCTATCTTATTGAAAACAGATAATATTCCGGCCATTTATTTCCCCCTGCCACGATTCCAATTTTATTGATGGATAATACACAACAACATATATTGGACTATAATAGTCCAATATAGATATATTGTCAATACTGGTTTGAGGGGGTTGTTGTTGATTTCCAGCAGTATGTTTTTATATCTCGGGCAATTCGCGGCATTGACAATAATATAAAAATATATAAAATAGTTATCTGAGATTTAATATTCTGGAGTCTGAAATAGAGGTACATTCAAATTCGGATATTATTCTCAAAGGGCATTGTCTTTAAACCTCTCTAAAAAAGTGTGGATGCCTTTTGCAATCTTTTAGAGAGATGATTATTCAAGGAGTAAAGGGGGTGATACAACAACGGTTATGCTTTATCCCCATACTTATAAGTGATTGTACCGTTAGAAATAAATATTATTTATAATTCATAATTGCAAAACTATTACTCAAAGGTATTCAAATCTAAAGAAGTGTAGTAAGAATGCCTGTAAAACTATCGATAATATCTAAGGAGGAAAAGAATTATGTATCAAGTCTCGATCCAGAACCCCGAAAAAAAGATAAAGAAGGGCGAATATCTCACTTTTGCGATTACCGGGTTCCCCCCGAATACCAAGCTGGACTACAATATCGGTGAGCAGAATAATTTTAATACTGCAGGTCTTGGGAATGTAACATCTGACGCCAACGGCGGCGGGTGCTTTGCCACCCAGTTAGATAATAAGCCTGGCAAATACAGACTAACCGTCAGGAACTACACCTATGGGGCAGCGCATGATGTATTTACTATAGTTGAATAGGTTAGCGAGGCTATCTCAACTCACTTTTTACCCTCTGGGTGAACCTCTTTTACGATGAAATATAAAAGGTAGATAGCATTTCAGATATCATGGAATCGCCTTAAAAGAATAAGAGAAGGCAGCCGGTCTCAGGTTTTGGGATTGGCTGCCTTCAATGTTATTAGGGAAAGTCTATCTGTTTGGAAGGATGGCAAACTTATTGGTCGGGCTGGTAATGCGAATATAATTATTACTCATTTCCTCATTATGCTAAAATGATGGCGCAATGCTGTATATACTGACAGGACCGGACGATTTTTCACGCTCTGAGGCCCTTTTGGAAATCAAAAAGGGGCTGGGTGATGCGGATATGCTGGTTTCCAATACAAATGTTTTCGATGGGAAAAAGGTAACTGCCGGTGAGCTTGCATCTGTCTGCCAGGCAGTGCCGTTTTTGTCTGAGAAGCGGCTTGTCATAATAGAGGGCTTGCTGGAGAGATACAGTTCCGATGCCCCGAAAGGCAAGGGCAAGAAAACGGCAAGGTCATCTCCGAAGCAGGAGGAAGTTGGCTCCTTCATAGCTTTATTCAATAGTTTGCCTGAAAGTACGATAGTTGTGCTGGTCGATGGAGAAATCGGCAAGGCTAATCCTCTCTATGAAGGAATTGCATCGAAAGCTAAAGTCAGTTCGTTTCCTCTTTTGAAGGGCGAAAAATTGAGCCGGTGGATAAAAACACGGGTTGCGAAAGAGGGCGGGAAAATATCTCCGGCGGCGGCTAAACTGTTGGAGAAACAGGTGGGGGGAGACCTGTGGGTGATGTCCGGGGAAATAGCCAAGCTGACGACCTATGCACTGGGGCGGCAAATCGAAGAAGAGGATGTCAGCCGTCTGGTGGGTTTTGCTCAGGAGGCTAACATCTTTACCATGATTGATGCCGTGCTGGGTTTCAAGGCGGGGGTGGGGCAACAGACGCTCGTCCAGTTAATGCAGGAAGGGATGGCTCCTCCTCAAATCCTCTTTATGATATCGCGGCAGGTACGGCTGATGATACAGGTCAAGTCTATGATGAAGGACGGGAAATCACAATCCGAAATACAGCCTAAACTGGGATTGAATAATGAGTTTGTCTGGCAGAAGACTCTGGAGCAGGCCGGTATGTATTCCTTCGGCAGGTTGAAAGAGTTGTATCATAAATTACTGGAAACAGATATTGCTATCAAAACCGGCAAGTATAACGACGAACTGGCTCTAAATATACTGGTTGCCGAGATGTGCTCGACCAGGAAGGGATAGAAATACAAGAAATTGTCGTCCAGATCTCGGCCAGTCGGGATAAAGAATATGGGGGGTGGGGAGGAATCCCGGTCCATTGGGACTTCGACAACAGTAGGGAGTAACGACCCTCATCCGTCATTTCAATTAATCTATATGCCATCCCGACAAGTGGGGACAAAAAACGGCTTCCCCCGGGGAAAGCCCCGACTTGTCGGGAATGAGGAATTTTACTAATTTCAATCCTTCCCCGAATGCTTCGTTCGACCACCATGAACTCAGCATGACAATATGCAAGGGGCGACCAATGGTCGCCCGCCTGTTGCGGACGGGTAATGCCCGTCCCTACAGAAAACGACCAGACTATTCTAAAAAGATTGCCATGTCGTCCCGATAAATCAGGACTCCTCACAATAACAATCTCCAAACTTAAATTGACAGAATCCACTCCTTAAATTACAATCATAATCTATATGTATATGACAGGTGATGAAATCAGAGAAAGCTTTTTACGTTATTTCGAGGAGAAGGGGCATAAAATCATGCCCAGTTCTTCACTGGTTCCCCATGGCGACCCGACGCTACTTTTAACCAGTGCTGGTATGGTACAGTTCAAACCCTACTTTTTGGGGGAGAAACCGCCGGCTACCCGCATGACCTCTTGCCAGAAGTGTTTCCGTGTTACCGATATCGATTCGGTGGGGGATACCAAGCACCTCACCTTTTTCGAAATGCTGGGAAATTTCAGCATTGGGGATTATTTCAAGGAAGGGGCGATTAATTTTGCCTGGGAATATGTCATCGACAGGCTGAAACTGCCGAAGGAACGTATCTGGATAACCGTTTTCAGCGATGACGATGAAGCCTTTGAAATCTGGAATAAAAAAATCGGTGTCCCCGCCGAGCGCATCATCCGCTGTGGTGAAAAGGAGAACTTCTGGGGGCCTGCCGGAGATTCCGGTCCCTGCGGCCCGTGCAGCGAATTGCACTACGATTTCGGCGAGGATGTCGGCTGTGGCAGTCCGGATTGCTCGCCAGCGTGTTCCTGCGGGCGCTTCTGTGAAATCTGGAATCTGGTCTTTGTGCAGTATAACCAGGACAAATCGGGTAAGCGCACTCCGTTGGCAAAGGGGCATATCGATACCGGCATGGGGCTGGAGCGTATTACCGTAATAATGCAGAACAAAAACTCGGTCTATGAAACCGATTTATTTACCCCGCTGCTGGATGTGGTTACCAGAGTTGCCGGAATTAAATATGGCTCCGATGAAGCCATTGATAACAATATGAGAATAGTTGCCGAGCATGGCAGGGCTACTACCTTCCTGATTGCCGATGGCGTTCTCCCTGGCAACGAAAAGCAGAGCTACGTACTGCGTCGCCTGATGCGCCGCGCCATCTTCTTCGGAGAGAAGATAAGCCCCGGAAAATCTTTTCTGACGGAAGTTGCCATAATTACAATCGAGAAGATGAAGCACGAATACCCCGAGCTGGGACAGAAGAAGGATTTCATCTTGAAGGTCATCCGTGAAGAAGAAACCCGATTTCGTGATACCCTGAAGACAGGGACTCAACTGCTCGAAGAAATTATGGCTAACGTTGCCGTAGAAGGTAAAAAAGAAATCTCCGGGGAGCAGGTGTTCAAGCTTTATGATACCTATGGTTTCCCTGTAGATTTGACGCAGGAAATAGCTCGCAGGCAGGGATTCACTGTTGATATGGCAGGTTTTGAAACCGAGATGGAGAAGCAGCGCGAAAAGGCTAAAATGGCAAACAGGTTCAAGAAGAGCCTGTCGCTGGCTGCCGATGTCGAGGTTATCAATGGCTGCACTGGTTGTGTATTTACAGGGTATGATACTCTAACCAGTAAATCCGTAATAACGGGTCTTTTATACGATAATAAAAATGTAAACGAAATCGCCGAAGGGCAGGAAGCCAGCATTCTGCTGGATAGGACCCCTTTCTACGCCGAAATGGGAGGGCAGGTCGGAGATACCGGGAAGATAATCAGTTCAGACGGACGTTTTGTCGTTACGGATACCGTGAAAATTACCGATAAAATAACGGCTCATAAGGGCTATGTGGAGCAGGGCGTTTTCAAAACCGGCGACGAGGTCACAGCAGAAGTGGATGTCGAGCGCAGGCTGGATATAGCACGGAACCACACTGCAACTCATCTGTTGCAGTATGCGCTGCGCAAAGTGCTCGGCGAACATGTTCAGCAGCGTGGGTCGCTGGTCGCTCCCGACAGGTTAAGATTTGATTTTTCACATATGTCTGCAATGACAGAAGATGAAATCGACAAGGTACAATCCATCGTCAATAAAGAAATTCGCCGCAACCATGAGGTGTGTGCTGAAATCATGCCTTATAAACAGGCTATCAGGGAAGGGGCAACAGCTCTTTTCGATGAAAAGTACGGAGATGAGGTCAGGGTGCTTAAAATCGGCAATCCTTTAATCAGCGCTGAGCTCTGCGGCGGCACGCATGTTTCGGCAACCGGTGAGATAGGGTTCTTCCGTATTTTATCGGAGTCCAGCATCGGGGGTGGCATTCGCCGCATCGAGGCGGTTACCGGCAGGGGGGCGGAGCAGTCGGTTAAGGATGACCTCTTCAATCTGAAAAAAGAAGTGTTGGCCGCCCAGGCAGAGTTGGATAAAGAGAACAAACTGATGCAGTCCTTGCAGCGTGAACTGGCGAAACAACAGGCAGATTCACTGCTTGATAAAGTCGAAACTGTGAATGGCATAAAGCTGCTGGTAAGCCGCATAGAGGCTGCCGACAACGATATTATGCGCGATATGGCGGATACTCTGCGTGAAAAACTAGGCAGCGGCGTCGTGGTGCTGGGAGCGGTTTTGGAAGATAAGCCGTCTTTTGTGGTTGCTATAACCCCTGACCTGGTTAAGAAGGGTTATCAGGCAGGCAGGCTGGTGAAGCATATCTCCAGCATTGCGGGTGGTGGTGGTGGCGGCAAACCCGATATGGCACAGGGCGGCGGCAGGGATATAGCTAAGCTGGATGAAGCTATAAATTCAGTCAAAGGATTGTTATAAAGATATATTTAGTTTAGAGCATAACTGCAGGAGATATCAAGATGCGTTCGCTGGGTCTTGATGTAGGGGACAGGAGGATAGGGGTGGCGATGAGCGATCCATTAGGGATAGTGGCCAGCCCCCTCACCATAATTGAGCGTAAAAACGATATTGCAGATATAGAAGCCGTTGCCGATATTATAAGGCGTAACGGGATTGGCCATATTGTTATCGGCTTGCCGCTGGCTGTTGACGGCGGTGCCGGAATGCAGGCGGAAAAAGTCAAAGCATTCGCAAACAGACTGCTGGAAGTCGTTAAGGTGCCGGTCGATTTCAGGGATGAGAGCTTTACCACCGTATCTGCCAGAAAGCTGATGATGGAAACAATGTCTAAAAAGGCAAGGCGTCAGGCTAAGGATGACGCTATTGCTGCCGCCTTTATTCTTCAACACTTCCTGGATGAGCAGTGCCGCTAGCAGCCCTGCTGAGGTAATTATTGTCCAACCTGCCTCAGGTTGTTTATGATATGAGTTGCAGCAAATGAAAATTCTTGACAAAAACTTTAAGAAAAATCCCCGGAATTACATAATGCAGAGCTTGCTGGCACTGGTAGCCATGCTGGTTATTCTCTGCTTTGTAGAGGTATTGACCCAGACAGCTATTGTGGCTGCTCTGGGTGCCAGCACCTTTATCGTATTTGCCATGCCTGATTCCAGAACGGCCGGGCCACGCCAGTTGATAGGGGGACATATTGCAGGTATTCTATGCGGCCTTGTATGCTATTATCTATTTAACGGTGGGTTGTTGAAGCAGCTGGCAGAGAACTATGATATCATTATCTGGCTTTCCTATGCTTTAGCGGTTACTCTATCACTTTTTATCATGACTATTACCAATACCGAACATCCGCCGGCGGCTTCAACGGCTTTAGGTATTGCGGCGTTTGGGGTCTCGTGGCAAACTGTATTGTTCATAATTTTATTTGCCGTCTTTTTATCGATAGCGAGAAAGCTGCTCAAGCCGTGGTTAAAGGATTTAGTAAATTAGAGTCGGGTGGAAATTTGAAAATATTAAATCTGGTACAAAATTGCAGTAGCACCTCTGCACGTGCCGGGGGGCTGAAAACACAGCATGGGGTCGTGCCGACGCCCGTATTCTGTCCGGTAGGCAGTCAGGCTACGGTTAAAACGCTTACTTCCGAGGAGGTCAATAACCTTGGATTCAAGATGATTTTATGTAATAATTATCACCTCTACCTCCGTCCCGGAATAGAAACGGTGGAGGAGCTGGGGGGATTGCACAGGTTTATGAACTGGGATGGGGCAATTCTCACCGACAGCGGAGGCTATCAGATATTCAGCCTGGCTCCGCTGAT
>CAZJVO010000058.1:0-7998 GCA_964549815.1 uncultured Dehalococcoidales bacterium
ATGATATAATTATGAAGTCTCTCTATCTTAAAACCTACAATTCTGAGACTGTAACTTTCTGTCAAGTTAAATTGACAAGTCCTGCGATTTCAATAATACTATATCTGTACCATAAAAATAATGCATATATAGTATATTACTTTTTGACATGGAGGAAAGAATGTCTGGGAAAAACGATAAGAATGAAAAAAACAAAAATGAACAGGTAGTAGATCCCGCTTCCGAAGAGGAAGCACAGTATAAGCGAGCTAAGATTCTTGTAAAGCCTTTACCACAAATACTTGATGAAATGGATGCCAATATCGAAGCTGCGGCTGAAGCCGCCAGAAGGGCTGAAGCAGCTGCCCGAGCATCTAATGAGGCTGCCATTTCAGCTACCAATGCCTCCAACGAGGCCAGCAAGAGAGCAGAAGAGGCCAAACAGGCAGGCCAACAGGCGGCAGCACAGGCAACTAAAGCAGCTACTGATGCTGCCAATAAAGCCGAAGCCATAGCAAACAGTGCCATCGCCGCTTCAGAAAGAGCTGCGAAGAAAGCTGATGAAGCCGATAAGGCTGCCAAGAACGCTATCGATATATTCAAACAGCTGTCTGACGATGCAGTGCGCAAAGCGGAAGAAATGCGTAAAGCCAGCGAACTGGCAGCAGAAAAGGCAACAAAAGCCGCCGCAGATGCTGTAAGCAAAGCCGAAATAGTAGCCAATAATGCTATCGCAGCTTCTAACAAAGCCCTTGCGAAAGCAGATGAGGCAGATAAAGCCGCCAAGAACGCCATAGAGGTATTCAAACAGCTATCTGAGGATGCCACCAGAAAAGCGGATGAATTACGAAAAGCCGGAGAGCTGGCAGCAGATAAGGCTGGCAAAGCAGCTGCCGAGATTGCATCACTGGCTGCTTTCTCTGTCAAATCTATAATAGGTGCAGCGGGGACTTTAACCAGTCTATCAGAACAGCTTCTAAGTAAAGCCGAAGAAACGACAAAGCATATAGACGCTCTGAATAAGATATCCAAATCCTGATTCTACCCCGGTGGAGATAGCCATACAAAGACCCGCGGTTCCTCCAATCGTCGATTGGAGGAACCGAATGTCAATTTATTTTTGTCCGACAACCTTTATATCGGGAGGTTTTTTGTTGCCATTTTCCGATGCTGTGATACAATTAAATTATAGCTATGAAGGGGTTTAATTTTATGCCTCTCGTATTGTAAATATTGTGATGTTGACTTGTTAGAAGTAATCCACCCTGAACAGCATTTGCTTTCACTCAATCGACGGCGACTTAGAGCAGGCAATATGAGTTGGTATCTTGACTCCTCTCACTCCGAAGCGACGAAAGGCATGAACCCCCATCATAGTGCTTCTCTCCCGATTACTCCCAATCCTGCTTAAGGAGAAGGGATAGAGCAAATACAATCGCGACAATCAATAAGAAGCGGAATTGAATGAATAATCAATTTAACAACATACTGCTGGAAAAGGTAAAGAGATTGCCGGCTGTTCCAGGAGTCTATCTAATGCGTGATTCCGGGGGAACGATTATCTATGTCGGCAAAGCCGTCAATCTGAAAAACCGCGTCAGATCCTATTTTAACTCGAGTCAGGAGCAGGGATTCAAAATCAAACACCTGGTCCCCCGCATTCACGACATCGATTACTTCATAACATCTTCAGAGGAAGAAGCACTTATACTGGAACTCAATCTTATTAAAAGGCATAAGCCTTATTATAACGTACGTCTCAAAGATGATAAGACCTTCCCCTATTTAAAAATATCCCCTGATGAGGATTTCCCGCGTGTACAGATTACTCGCAGGCTTGAAAACGATGGGGGAAGATACTTCGGGCCATTTTCCAGCGCCTATTCCATCCGTCAGACCTTAAAAGTAATAAAAGATATCTTCCCTTTCCGCTCGTGCTCCAAAGACCTCATCAAAAAGCTCCCACGCCCCTGCCTGGAATACGATATTCATAAATGTTCAGGCCCCTGCATCAATGCCGTATCCAGAGAAGAATATGCAGAGATAATAAATCAACTCATACTGTTCCTTGAAGGCAAGCAGGAAAAAGTTATCCTGCAACTTGAAAAAAACATGAAACAGTCTGTTGCAAAATTGGAATATGAAAAAGCAGCCATATTTCGAGACCAGATACAGGCAATAAAGGAGATTATCAACTGGCAAAAGCTGGCAACTGCTGTTAAAGGAGAGCAGGATGTTATCGCCTTTTCTCAGGACAGGGATACGGCTTATGCCCAGGTATTTTTCATCCGCAGCAGCAAGATAATAGGGAGGGAAGGCTTTACACTGCAGGGGACTCAAGCGGAAGACCCCAAACAGGTAATGACCGATTTCGTAAAGCAGTTCTACTCCTCGTCAGCTTATGTGCCAGCCCTCATACTTTTGCAATATCCCATAAGGGACAAAACCATTATCGAGAACTGGCTCAGCAAGAAAAAGGGCAGCGCTATTCATATCCAGGCGCCGGTGAAAGGCAGTAAAAAGCAACTGGTGGATACCGTAGCCGTTAATGCCGAACGAGGGCTGGAAGAACTGAAAATAAAGCAGATTTCGGCATCGCCTATGCTCAATGCCGCAATGGAAGAACTGCAGAAAGCCCTTAACCTGCCTCATCCACCTCAGCGTATAGAAGGCTATGATATATCCAATATACAGGGGACAGATGCTGTCGGCAGTATGGTGGTTTTTGAAAAAGGCCGGCCTAAAACTGCCCTTTACCGCCGCTTCAAGATAAAAACAGTAGAGCAGCCCAATGATTTTGCTATGATGAAGGAAGTAATAAAACGCCGTTTCAGCAGGCGTAAAAACAGTAACCCTGAGGCTTCATGGAGCGTGATGCCCGACCTGATACTCATCGATGGGGGAAAAGGGCAAATAAGTTCAGCTATAGAAGCAATAAAAGAAACAGGTGTTGAATCATTACCCATCATCGGCCTGGCAAAAGAAAACGAGGAGATATTCACTCCCGGGAGTTCCGAACCGATCATCCTGCCTAAAAACTCTGCCGGATTGCAGTTGCTGCAAAGAATAAGAGACGAGGCACACCGGTTCGCAATAGGTTATTATCATAACCTGCATAAAAAGAAGACGTTCATTTCTGCCCTGGATTCAGTTCCAGGCATCGGACCCAGCCGCAAGAAGGCTCTCTTAAAAGCATTCGGCTCCATCGCTGCTATCAAAGAGGCACCTATCGTGGAAATTGCAGCGGTTAAGGGGATGAACGTACCTCTGGCGCAAAAGCTCAAAGACTATCTATAACTGAGATATATCCCAACAAATCTCGGTCTGGCATCCCTGTAAAGTGCCCTCCCGATGCATCGGGATTGCGATTCATGGCAACCATTATAACATACCGGGTTTCTGCTATCCCCAACAACTCATCAACAAGAAGGGAAATGAACTCACTTCAGCCTTGCAGGCCAGGGATTAAGTCGGGAAAATTAAAAAATAATTATGTCCAAACTCCTTGACAACATCGGGGGGATAATACTAAATTAGAGATAATAGAAGTCGATAATTCCGGAAAATACCTGTAGCATTTCACTCTGCCAGTTAAATGGGAGAGTTGTTTTTATTATGATGAATAACAGAACCAGCATTAACCTCCTCAGGCAGGCGGGGGTTGTTTTAATAGCCTTACCAGAACCGGTTACCACAGGGCTTGGATTTGCCTGCGTAGCCGCAGCTCAATACATGGCTAATGCACAGAAAAAAGCCCAACGCGAATTGATGAGGAAGAAAAAACATAATCGGTTTCCGGAAGACTTTATATATCCCCATGAGGTTGATAACAACTGTTATACGACTAAAAAGTTGAATTTCTATTCATATGATAAAGGCAAAAGGTATGGAATACCTTCCTGCTACCAGTATAATCACCAAACTATGGTGAGACAGGCGGCCGCTTACGTAAAGCCAGAAAAAAGCCAGCCGTCAGTAAAGATTCAACCCGACCTGGAACGGCTTGCCCGCATAAGGGCAGAAGAGATGTTAAAGAGCAGGGAGAGCCCGAATTCACACACTGAGCAAAAGGTAACCCCCCGCAAGGTCAACATGGATGCCCTCTTCAAACGTTATCGGAATCTG
The DNA here is from genome assembly GCA_964549815.1 of uncultured Dehalococcoidales bacterium. GTDB lineage: Bacteria > Chloroflexota > Dehalococcoidia > Dehalococcoidales > UBA5627 > UBA5627. The sequence continues at coordinate 4,105 of CAZJVO010000058.1, forward strand.
AATCAGCCCAGCAGTACGGATGTTGTGCCGTGCAAAGTCAATATGAGCTTGCTTCAACAACACCGGGATTCAGAAAAAAGACAAATTGAATACGCCAACGTGAAGGCGCCTAAAATAGAATTAAGGTCACGCAATATAGATGCGGAAACCCTCATCAAGCGCTATCGAAAATTATCCTTTTCCTGGGCTGCACCCGCATAAACTTTCGATATTGCTTCCTTACGATTTCAGGATTAAAGACCGATGGTTCCTGTTTATATCCGTCAGAAGTAGAGAGCTGAAACTGTTCTACTGAGTTCAAACACAAAACACATGGGAAATGGGATTCGAACAATCTATAACACAAATTTTTCAATAGCCCATGCCACCCCACCACTCTCCACATCCAGCGTTATGTAATCTGCTATTTTCTTGAGTTCATCGAAAGCATTCCCCATAGCGACGGTCGTACCGGCAGCTTCGAATAATGGGATATCGTTAAGTCCATCCCCTATAGCGATGACTTCTTCCCGTTTTACACCATAGTATGAGGCCAGAAATTTCAGTGCCTCTCCTTTGGAAACACCCGGGTCTACGATATTAATAAACTTAATATCCGGATAAGCTGGGGAATAAGCAATCGAGAACCGCAGTATTCCGTCGAACTCTTTTCTGAAAATGGATATCTGCACATCTTCCGCAGCGCTATGTGAAATAAGTTCAGCCTTGACGATGGGTTCATCTATGCAAAGTTCATGCAAATCCGTAATAATAGGCTCGACCCCAAAGTAATCGCGATGAACCTCATCCGACCAGTTTGTCTTTGCAGCATAGAATCTATCGGTTGTATAAAGCTCAAGATAAATGCCGTTCGCCTCGGCAAACTCTACCATATGCTTTACCACATCCTTTTTTATTGGTTTACTGTATATGACTTCATTCTTTTGCGAATGGCTTATCACCGCTCCATCGAAAAATATGTGATAACCGTCAAGCGAAAGCTCATCTATTATATTGCGGCAGGCTTTTATGACCCTTCCCGTTGAAATAGCTACGTATACCCCTGCGGCCATTGCCTTTCTAACTGCCTCGTTATCTGCGGTAGATATTTTGCCATCTTTACCAACCAGAGTCCCATCTACATCCACAACCAGTAATTTATATTTCATTTCCCACCCTTATTAAAAACTGGGTTTAATTTTAACATAAAAGGCTATCTTTATTCCTGTTGCCTTTACCCCCGCAGATGCTAACAATTGCGCCCACGAATGGCGATGGGGGGACGATATATAAAATATAGCCTTATGGATTCGTGCTTGCATTTGCATAACTTTAATTTATCTTCCGATTAAAGTAGAATAAGACCATCATGAAGGATAATCCAACACCCATCCGCCGACAATACCTCAAAATAAAGCAGCAATATCCTGATGCCATACTGTTCTTCAGGTTAGGAGATTTTTATGAGACATTCGATGAGGATGCCAGGATAACCTCACACGAACTGGAAATAGTACTGACTTCCCGCAGTATGGGAAAAGATTACAAGGTGCCGATGGCTGGCATCCCCTATCACGCCGTGGATGATTATCTGGCAAAGCTAATAAGGCGCGGCTATAAGGTTGCCATCTGCGAACAGATGACTAAACCCGGCGAAACCAGAGGCATTGTGGAGCGCGACGTTATCAGGCTGGTGACACCAGGCACGATAGTCGAATCGGGGTTACTGGAAGGCAAAGCCAACAACTACCTGGCAGCCGTAATTACCAATGAAGATATGGCGGGAATATCATATGTTGATATTACCACCAGCGAATTCACCACCACCCAGTTACCCCTCAGCCGTCTTAGTGTGGAATTGGAGAGGTTAAAGCCGGCAGAGATAGTCATTCCGCAGGATTTAAAATTACCGGATACAAATATCAAGCCATCCATCAGCCATATTGAAAACTACTATTTCGAGCTCGAAACAGCCCAAAAAACTCTGCTGGACCACTTCGAAGCCAGCACTCTGGAAGGCTATGGGTGTGCCAAACTACCTCTGGCCATTCAGTCAGCCGGAGCCGTCCTGTATTATCTCAAGCAGACACAAAAGGGCGTTTTAAGCCAGATAACGCATCTTTCCACATACGCTCCCTCCTCTTTCATGGCGCTGGATGCCACCACACAGGCGAATCTGGAGCTCTTCCGCGGTGCGCTTTCTGGCACGGCTGAAGGTTCGCTCTTATCGATTATTGATTTGACCAGGACATCGATGGGTGGACGTATGCTCAAACGCTGGCTGGGTCAACCACTGCTCGATTTGGACGCATTGACCACAAGGCAGAATGCCGTCGAATGGTTCCTGCGCAATAACATCATAAGGAGACAAATAATCGATAGGCTCGGCGACATCGCCGACCTCGAACGCCTGACCAACCGCATGCGCAGCAACATCGCCCTGCCACAGGAGCTTATTACCCTGAAGCATAGCCTTGAAGCAATACCGGAGCTCTTAAAAATATTCGAAAGCACGGATTATACCGCTATCGAGTGGCTCAAAATAAAGCTCAAACCGCTACCCGAACTTATTGCCCTCATCACGCAAGCTATTGAAGAAACACCTGCTTCCAGCCTGGGTGAAGGCGGGGTTATAAAACATGGTTTCTCGGAGGAGCTGGATAACCTGCGCATGGCTTCCAGAAATGCCCGACAATACCTTGCCAGCCTCGAAAAACAGGAGCGTGAAAAGACCGGGATTAAATCGTTGAAGGTAGGGTTTAACCGAGTCTTCGGTTATTATATTGAGGTTTCGCAGGCAAATCTGCCGCAGGTACCGGATACCTATATACGCAAGCAAACACTGGTTAACGGGGAGAGATTCTACACTCCCGAATTGAAGGAATATGAAGCGGTAATTCTGAATGCCAGAGGCCGTATTTCCGAACTTGAGAATGAAATCTTCCGGCACATATGCCAGCAGGCAGCCTTATATGGAGAAAGTTTGATGTCGCTAGCCAATGCTATAGCCGAAATAGATATTTTTTCCAGTCTAGCTGAAGCAGCCAGCCGCTATAATTACGTCCGCCCCGAACTAACGGATAGCAATGAAATAATCATCAAACAGGGGCGCCATCCAGTGGTGGAAAGGAACCTGAGACAAGGTGATTTCATCCCCAATGACATCGCACTATCCAATAAAGACGCCCAGTTAATAATACTTACAGGCCCCAATATGGCAGGCAAATCCACCTACTTAAAGCAGGTCGCCATTATCGTCTTAATGGCACATATAGGCAGTTTTGTCCCTGCTGAGAAAGCCAGCATAGGATTGGTAGACCGAATATTTACACGCATCGGAGCTAGAGAGGACCTGGCCTCCGGGCAATCGACATTTATGGTAGAGATGGTGGAAACCGCCAATATTCTGAACAACGCCACGCCGAAATCCCTCTTGATCCTGGATGAAATCGGGCGAGGCACCAGCACTTATGATGGGATGGCTATTGCACGAGCTGTTGTGGAATATATCCATAATAATAAGGAATTGGGAGCAAAAACACTATTTGCCACCCACTATCACGAGCTTGTACAGCTTGCCGATTACCTGCCAAGGGTGAGAAACTTCAACGTCGCTGTTGCTGAAGAAGGCGGCAACGTGATATTCCTCCACCGGATTATCCCAGGAGGTGTGGATAAAAGCTACGGAATACACGTTGCCAAGCTGGCGGGAATGCCAAAACCAGTTATTCACCGCGCCGATGAGGTACTGGAAGAACTGGAATCCGACAGCGGAACTAATTCAGCCAAACCGGTAAAGAAACAGCGCAAGGAAGAAGCCGTTCCCCAGCTCTCGCTCTTCGGGCAGAAACCGGAGGTGCTGGAAGAGTTGGAAAAACTGGATATCAATGAGTTAACGCCCCTCGAAGCCCTGAA
>CAZJVO010000058.1:8098-9213 GCA_964549815.1 uncultured Dehalococcoidales bacterium
CCATAAAAATGATTGATTTTCAAGTACTTTATAGTTTACAATAACCTAAAATCAAATAGCTTTTTAACACGATTAATTCAGTCCTGCCGCTATATAAACCAAACAGGACAGGAAAGGGAGTATAATGAGACAGGTAATCCTGCCATGCCGGTAGATATCCGACCACAGGATGTTTCAGTTCTGTTTCTCTATAACCTGGATCCCGGGTGGTCGCCGGAAGAACTGAAAGAGATTAACGAAGTAACATGTCAGATATTCGAATCCTTTCGTTCGGCAGGATATTCTGTTGTAAAACTACCGGTAGCAAATGATAATCTTCCCGAAATACTGTCTCCCTACAATCCCATCGAGCACATTGTTTTCAACTGGTGCGAATGCCTCCCCGGGGTAATTCACAGTGAATGGATGGTGGCAGACTACCTTGAAAAAGCCGATTTCACTTTTACCGGCGCCGCCTCTGATGTACTGGCAAAGGCACAGGATAAAAAGCTAATCAAGAGGCTGCTGGATGATAACGGCATATCGACCCCGCTCTGGCAGTTATATGATACCGATTCACCCGTAAACTGGGACAGGTTCCCCGCTATTGTAAAACCCTCAATGGAGCATTGCAGTGAGGGAATCGATAGGAATGCCGTCTGCGAAAATAAAGCAGAACTTCTGAATAGAATCAGATATGTTATCGATAGATTTCAACAGCCCGCTCTGGTAGAAGATTTTATAGATGGCCGTGAATTGCATGTATCGCTCTGGGGAAACGGGCGCATCGAGATGCTGCCGCCAGCGGAAATGGAGTTTTCTATGCTGACAGACTGCCGCGAACATCTGTGCGGCTACGAAGCTAAATTCGTCCCTGACTCTATACAATATCAAAACATTAAAACCATTTTGCCTGCCCCTCTCACTGAACAGGAACGCTTTAGCATAGAATTGGCCTGCAAGTCGGCATACAGGGTGACAGGGTGTCGTGATTACGCTCGTATAGATATGAGAATTAAAGATGGGATATTTTATATTATAGATGTCAACCCCAATTCCGATATAAGCCCCGATACCAGTACAATTATGGCTGCCGAAATAGAGGGATATAACTACGAGAGGTTTATCGACCGCAT
>CAZJVO010000059.1:0-9100 GCA_964549815.1 uncultured Dehalococcoidales bacterium
TGTTGATATCCAGTAATTTTTGCGTCATTACCACGTACCCCATACCTATCGGGATAAGCGATAAGAAAATGACGCTGAATGTTGATGGTATGATGATATCGCCTGTGACTATAGAAGGCAGAATATTAAAAAGAAGTAAGGGTATCACTGCTAAAATGCAGAAATATAACAGGAGCTTCATTTGTTGCCTTGTTTTGGGAGAAACAGCGCTTATGTAATTGTAAATTATTACTCCGATAACCGCTAGGAAGCCTGCTCCCATTTCGACCATGCGTATGTCTCGGAAAAATAATACAGGTTCTCCGTTGGCATATCCCAAAAACGGATAAAGAATAAGAGTAATTACCGCAGGGACATAAATAAGATACAATAGCCGATTATTGCGCAGTTTGGTATTTTCCTCGGGCAAGACGAGGAAAAAATGTAATAATAACCAGGGGCCAAGAACTGTCGATACCACTGCTAAATGTGAGGCCATAGGAACCGATCTTAATAAAGCGGCATTACTGCTAATTGCTAAACCGAACACCACTGAACAAAGGAGTAAGAGTATTACTGCTCTATTATTCGGTTTCTTAAGGAAGGCATAATATGCCGTTAACCAGAAAATAACTGCTATAAGAAAATATGATAGAATCTCGAGTCGTGATTGTACTGTAGGCGATGCGTTTTCAATAGTTACAGAAATATATTGTCCATTGCTATCAGTTACAGTTAGCTGTGTAACGAGTAAACCTATTGATTGCCCTTCATTTTCATAAACCTTAAGGAAATCTTTGGCAGGCATTCCATTTATTTCGATTGGGATATCGCCAACAGATATACCAGCTTGTGCTCCGACCCCGGATGAATCTACACTCTGTACAATCCAGGCATCGTCTTCTAAAGAAAAAGTTACTCCTATAAAAGGTCTGGTAATGCTCAGTATGAAAAACAATATTGAAACTATAATACCAAGAATACATAAAAAATTAAGCAAGCCCAGATAGATATAATATCCTCTTGGTTTATTATCTAAATCATACTTTAATTTGATTTTAGTCAATAGCGAATCGGTCATTTAAGAAAATCTTTTAACTTTCCAGTCTGTATTCCAAGCTTTTCAGCTTTATTAACAGCATCCACTGCGTAGAGTTTATATGATTCCATTTTTATAGCTGTGTAATGAATGGCTCCGGCATCCGAAAGTATTTGCGAAACTTGTTCGATAGTGTAAACCCCTGTATTTTTAAGGTAGTAATTTTCAAGCTGGATGTGTTTTTCCCCATCTGTTTGCGATAGGGCAAAAATAACGGGCAGTGTTATCTGCCGTTTTAATATATCCTTTCCACTTATTATCCCTGCGATGTCATTTGTAATCTGTGCCAGCATACCCAGGTTGTAGCCGAATTCTTTAAAAATATTATGAACCTCTTCATTATCAGTAGCCAGCAACGCCCCCGTATAGCAGGCGCATTCGATTTGAGAGGCAGATTTTAAACCCAATATGTTGAGGTAGTCCTCTTCTGAGATGTCAGTTGCTTTACTATATGATAAATCTAGGTGCTGCCCGACACAGGCAGTTAAATAATAGGAATTGATTATTTCGAGAATGCGGACTATGGTTTTTTCTTCTACGTTTCTATCTTTAAGCCTGGCAATAGCCTTTTCCCCAAGCACCAGGAGAGTTGTTGCTAGGTTATTGGTTATCGCCGGGCCGCATCTGGAGCATATTGATAGGGGAGAGTCGCTGTCTTCAATATCATCGAAAACATCTCCGGCAGCCATGAAAAATTGGAGGGACGCACACAGAGGAATAGCCTTTTCAGAATTGCCGCAAATGGCTTCACCGACTATCGATGAGAGTAAAACCCATGGGGGAGTGTGTTCATCCTCGATAGCTAACGCCCTTCTGCTTACTCTCAATGGCTCCCTGGCATAACCGCGAAGCTCATCAGGCAACTCTGAGATAGACTTCTCTATCTCCTTTTGCAGGAGTTGTCCAGTACTGCCATCATTCATCTAGATGGGTCTTTGAAGTAGAGGTTATTCTAGAACCAGATTAACCCAGTTTGAATCCCTACGGCGAGTGATGCGGAGTCGGAGGTCGCAAGCCCGAGCCTGGAGCTGGTATTCAAAACGGCTGTTTTCTCATGCTCGGTCAGGTTATAGCGGCTCATTACGCTGTCGGGATTGGCCAGGAACTGTTCTTTGGTACTCTCATTGCTAAAAATGCTTTTTACCATTTCCTGTAACTGTGACTTCATCGACAACCTCCTCAACTAATTTGCATGCTTGTACTCAAACAATGTACCTAAAGTATAATATTAAATTACGGTGAGGTCAATACTTCGTAAGGCTATATAACTCAAATAGTTAACATTTTTTGATAGCCGATATCATTTGACTCTGGCATTGTAGCTTTAATGCAGCAATTTTCCATATTCAGGGACATATTTCATATCCTCATATAGCCATACCATTCTGTCCATAAACCAGCTTCTGCTCACATAAACGATGACCACCGATAGCACTGCCAGCCATAGATTCAGTGCTCCGATGGCTATGATGGAAAGAATCAGCCCCACTACAAAGAGATTTTTAAGTATAAGAATAATTTTTTTATGGTGTTCGGGAATAGCTACTTTTTCTATATTCTGTAAGATGAGCTCCCCCATTACCGATTTCGATGCCCAGTTATTCGTCGAGGTGGCATTTTTAAAAAGCCATGGGTTCAGTATTCCCCACCCCGATGCGATTACAATTGGTATAACCGCCCACCAATCTATCCAGACTCTGCTCCAGAAGGCGAGGATTATCAGTGGAAGTGATGCATAGCGGGTTAACACACACCAGGGATTGGCATGTTTTTCCCAGTTTTCTTCTGTAAGCGAATAAATACTGAATAATTTGCGGATTTTTTTGCTGAGGGGCATTTAAGACTCCTTATAAGCTATATATTCAACGGGCAATTCATAGTAACACGGGCTTATCGTGATAATCAAATTACCCACCGACTGGCATATATAGTCTGAAAAACAAATGTTACATGTACCAGAAGAGCAGGCTGTAAACGGAAGATTTATAGTTTTGCCTTTGATAAGTCGATTATTAAGCGGCACCCCCTCTCCAAACTGAGCGAGGAAACAAATAAGGGATTATCGCTCCTGCAGAGAGAAAATGGCAGCAGTCAAATTTTTTATGAGGGGGCGGAATCCCCCGTAGCACCCACATCAAACTTACACTTGCAGTTATGAATAATAGTCATAAATACAGGCATCAATCCCTTTGAATCATCATGTTATTACGGGATAATGATAAAGGCTCGATATAGAATACAATCGAAGTGGGTGATTTGTACTTGATTTATCTTTACAGATAGAGGCTATTCAGGGTAAAATAAGTAAGGTTTCTGAGCGGGTGTAACTCAGCGGTAGAGTGCTTGCTTCCCAAGCAAGACGTCACGGGTTCGAATCCCGCCACCCGCTCCATGAAGCTGAAATCGCACTCTGAAATAAAAAATTGAATAGCGACGTCTTGCCTGCCCTCTGAAAAAATATCCAGATAAATTTCATTCGTAACCCTCCAATCAAAAGAATTCGTAATTCTATTTCTGCTGTTCTTATGCATTGGCTGCTCTTTTGCTTATATAACACTGCGCAAGTTTCTCTTTATCCAGCTATATTCTCCCCATTTTATATCCTGTCTCAATAAGAGAAAAAATCTCCGATGTGAGGTAAGATTATTATCCTTCAGTCTGCCTGGCAGATAAAAATTTTTTGTCTAACTGGTATACAATATTTAAATTATGGGAAAAATAAGGTATAGTATAGGGTATTAACGTCAGGAACGAATATCGATGCCTGCGGGGTTGGATATTGGTGTAGTACATTAAGCCAGCGTATAACAGGCGAACCTGTACATCGGTTAAATTTAATATTAATAATATTATGATATTAAGTAATCGGGATATTTCAGGGACTCAACAGGTATGATGGTCATTAATCGCCTTTAAAAAGCAGAAAAACCAAAATATATTTGTTGTCGAAAGGGGTTACACGTGGCTAAAACGAAGATAATGATAATAGACGAGCAGCCATTTTTCCGTGCTGGTGTCCGCCAGGCTTTATCCAGTCAGGGCAACTGGGAGATACTGGAATGCTGCCCTGATAAAGATACCCTGGCTACAATTGAAATTAAATTACCGGATGTCGTGCTTTTGGGCTCTGACCTTGCTACTCACAGCGGCCTCGAGCTGGGTAGAAAAATTGCCAGAAACTTTCCCAATACCAGGGTTATTATCCTCAGCCCTGACCCCAATGATGAAGAGCTATTCGATGTTATAAGGAGTGCAGCGGTAGCCTGCTTGAAGAAGAATGCCTCTCCTGATGAACTGATTGATACCATTAACAGGGCTTCACGCGGCGAATATCCAATCAACGATACATTTTTGACAAGACCTAATATAGCTCAACAGGTATTAAAACAATTTGAAGACCTTTCAATAATAAATCAGGAAGTTGAGAATGTCGTAGCGGTTTTAACAAGGAGAGAGCAACAGATATTGCAGTATATAGCTGATGGGAATACGAACAAGCAAATAGCCAAGACACTGAATATAAGCGAACAAACCATTAAAAACCATGTCAGTGCTATACTCCGAAAATTGAATGCAAATGACAGGGCGCATGCGGTGGTTCTGGCTATAAGGAATGGCTTGATAAAACTCAGCTAGTCTATTTCAGAATTTATACCCTCCCGCTTGCGACGGATATAGTAAAACGAGCGCATAATCATATGTGTTCGTGTTCCGATTCATAAAAACCAGCTGAGGTTGCTGTTTTTGCTTCACGGAGAATATTATTAGCCGGCCACCATTTGAGTTTTGGATTTTTTAACAGGATGCCACGCTTCCTAACTATCCTTTTATCTTCTGCTTCGTTATAATTATTGCACGTGGTAACACCTATGTGCCGGTTTACTCTCTCGGAGCAGTAATCCGGTTGAGTATGTACGGTAAGGAGTTGTCGGGTGCAAGACGAGCAAAGCCTGGTACTTCGAGCACAAAAGTGCGATCAAGAGGCTTTTGCCAAGCTTTATGAGCAAAATTTCGATAAGATTTATCGATATATTTCTCTTAAAGTAGGCAATAATATAGAGGCTGAGGATATGACACAACAGGTGTTCATTAAAGCGTTACAGTCGATATCTTCCTACCAGTGGAAGGATGTGCCTTTCTCAGCCTGGTTGTTTCGCATTGCCCATAATCAGGTAATCGACTACTACAGGAAACAATCCAGGCAGGCAACAACCCCGCTGTATGAATATATGGCTGTATCGGACTGCAACCCGGCAAAAATTGCAGAAGATAAGTCGGATGTTCAAAGGCTTTTGCTGGCGGCGAAAAAATTAACCCCTGCTCAGCAGGACGTCATTGCATTGCGTTTTGCTGGAGAACTACCAATTGCAGAGGTTGCGCGCATAATGGGAAAAACTCAAGGCGCTGTAAAGGCATTGCAGCACAGTGCCATAATTGCTTTAAGAAAATTGCTTGCGGAAGAATAAAATGTTTAAGAAAAAAGAGAATAATCTGGATAGTATATTGAATGATTGCCTCGAGAGGATGCTCATCGGCGGCGAATCTATGGAGGAATGCCTGGCGCATTACCCCGAGCATTACGATGAGTTGAAAGCCCTGCTTACTATTTCTATGCAAACGAAAAAGGCAGTCGATTCTATAGAGGCGCGCCCTGAATTTAAAGCGAGTCTGAGATATAAAATAAGCTCAAGTGTTAACACTGCCGAAGCCCCTCAAAGGTCATCCTTTAAATGGCAGGCTCGGTGGGCGCCTCTGGCTGTATCTTTTTGTATCGTCCTGTTGCTTTCCGGAGGGGGAGTGGTAGCAGCCTCCACTGATAGTATGCCCGATGACCCTCTGTATAATGTAAAACTGGCTTCGGAGCAGGTGCAGCTCTTTTTTACCTTCTCGGAGCAGGGCAAGGCGAATTTATACTCGGAATTTGTCGATGAGCGTGTTGATGAAATAGTATCTATGGCTTCTCAGAATAACATTGAAGCTATAGGAAAATCTTCAAAAAGAATGGAAAGCCAGCTGGAAATGATATCCCTGCTCTCATCGCCGACGGGGGGGGAACTCACTGCTTTTGCAGGGACGGATACACAGAGCACATGTATTGTTACAGAGACAACGATGGTGGGGGAAGGCCCACAAAATACCAGTACGGGGGATAACTATATTGCCTCAGCTACCCCTGATAAGTCGGGGGGTAGTATTGTTACAAAAACCCTCACTGTTAATGCCAATGGTGTAACGACCACACTGACAGAAAATACAGGGACCAGTGCTACCAGCCAGTGGGGAAGGACTCCGCCGGCATATGTGACTAACAGCAGCAATCAGGCGGTGATTGACTCATTGTATAATAGTTTAATGGATTTATACCAGGCGGCGGAAAATGCTTCAGGAGAGGTTCTGCAATCGTTACTCGAAGCTATATCAATACTGGAGCATAGCTATAACATTGCCACAGGCAATATTCAATAAACTGCTCTCGACCTCACGGTCGGGGTATTAAGTCAGGCAAGATAAACGCTTATAAAGCTTTCTGTAAGCTAAGCTATGGATATTATTACCGCAAGGCTCTATTATCAGGCAGAGACCTCCCGATGAAAATTTACATAATGTAAAAGCTCTGCAATATATGAATTGGTGGGGAGATACAGCATCCGGATGAAATGGGTAATACGGATAATTCTATTGGGAGCCTCTGGTCATTCGGCGCGATATGTTCAGAGTGTAGCGCAATACCCCGTGTTGTATAAACGGCAATGTATTGACAGTACATAACGCTGCGCTTATACTTATTCACATAAATTAAATCCGTATCGGATATTAAATCGTATCTGAGAGAGGCTAAGTATAAAAATCCGTACATTTACGGAGGGTTATTTTGGATAATAAAGATAGCGCTGGCAATATTAAAACGGCAATAAAAAGGCTCAAGCAGGAAGAGAAAGATGCCATATCCAAAGCCGAAAACGATGCACGGCAGGCTGTAAGGAAAGCTATTGAAACAAGGGAAAGAGAATTAGTAATAGCCAGAGAAACTGAAATTAAGACCCTTCGCGATATGAGGCAACAGTTCGAGGATGCTGTCAAGTCTATCAGAGAAGCACATCAGAAAAACCTGGACGAAATAAAGAAAACTCGGGCAGATGCGGTTGCAGCTGCAAAAGACCTGGAGGAAAAGGCCATCAGAGAGGCTTATGATGCGGAGTCCCGGTCGATTATGGGTGCCGATACCCGGTCAATTCGCAAAATAAAGTACGAGACTCTCAAAAGCATACAGGAAGCCATGGATAACAGGGAAAGGGCTGTGAGGGATGCTTTATTTGAAGAAGAGCATGCCACGAGCAAAGCCATCGATATTGCCTACAGGGATATGCAGAGAGAAAAAGAATTGCAGAAACGAATAGAATACCGAACCCGGGTAAATGCCAGAAATGCCTATCTGCAGGCAGTCAAAGATGCCGATTTGCGAGAGAGAAACACCGTCGACAATATAGTTCTGACCCACAGGCAGAACGTAGCTAACATCAGAAAACATACCCTGGATGCTATAGAAAATTTGAAGAAGCCTGACCGGGGAGGCAGCCCCACAGAGCCTCTGCCAGTTATTCCGGTTGAAGCAACCCCTGAAAAGATTGAGGCAGCAGCTTTGGGTGCAACTCCCACTGATGAATGCATCGAAGAGCCGGCATCTGAGCCGAAAGAGGTGGCGGTTAAAGAAACCGATGAAAAAAGCGAAGCTTCAGCCATGAATCTCGCAGCTCAGGATGGATCCCTGAAAGAGAGCATACCTGCCATTCCGGACCAGGGAATCGAATCGCTGTCACTGCTGGCGAACATGGTTATGAAAGAGATAAAGAAAGTGAAAGCCGACAGAGAATCCACTTTGAAATCTGCAGCATCTCAAAATGAAAAGCCTGTGGAAAAAGAACAGGATGAGGCTGAATCTTCTACAGTTGAAAACGACGAGGGGAATTATCATCCTAAGTAGGTGATAGCACCCAATGATTGCCGGCGGGCAGGGACGATATTTTCCTGTGCAGGAACCCAAGCATCCAATTCATCCGTGTATTATCGTAAAATATACAATACTTCAGGCGAATACACGGGTAAACGATAGGGAACAGGAGGGGTGGGGAACTATGCCACGTTCGTCCTCGGCGCCAGTATTTTGCAGCTTGGGTCAGACAATACGATTAATTTGCCTCGCCTGTGCAGTCCAGCACTTTTCTTTCGATATAGTCAGGCAGATAATTAGCCGCTTTATTATCCCGGAGAATTGTGACTTTCTAAAAATAACAGCTGATAATAATATAATGCTTGCTGAGGTGATCCAATGGCTGAAATATCCATGAGCCGCCTTATTAACGGAGCGGAAAAATTGGGGTTATCGCTTGATGCATCCAAACTTGAACAATTTGCGGCTTACTATCGTGAACTGGTTGATTGGAATAATCGCATTAATCTGACGGCGATTACCGAAATCAACGATGTGCAGGCGAAGCATTTTCTGGATTCACTTACCTTGATACCGATTATTTGCGAGAGAGTTCATGGCAGTTGCTGTATCATCGATGTCGGTACCGGAGCGGGTTTCCCCGGAGTCCCATTGAAAATCGCCATACCTAATATAAAAATGGTTTTGCTGGAAGCTACCGCTAAAAAAGTCTCCTTCCTTGAGTATATTATTACAAAACTGGAGCTATCCGATATCGAAGTCATTAAGGGGCGTGCCGAAGAAGCGGCGCAGAAGCCCCGGTATCGTGAAAGGTTCGATGTTGCCGTAGCGCGGGCGGTAGCGGAACTGCCTGTTTTATGCGAATTGACTCTGCCTTTTTGTGCTATCGGCGGGTGTGTTATTGCACAGAAAAAAGGCGATATTCAGCTGGAGCTGGAGCAATCACTTAAAACCATTGAAACGCTGGGCGGCAGGCTATCGAAAGTCGAAAAAGTGAGAGCAGAGGGGCTGGATGATGAGCGGTATCTGGTAGTGGTTGATAAAATAAAAGCTACCCCGGAGAAGTATCCCCG
>CAZJVO010000060.1:0-8946 GCA_964549815.1 uncultured Dehalococcoidales bacterium
TGGACTCCTCTGTTTTCCATCCATTAGAGTCCAATATGTTTCTGAACCTTTGCAGAATTATGTCCCGCATACAGGAAAGCCAGTTTGATATTACGCTATATAATCCTTGATTGATAAAATCAATTCAACCGCTATGACTCGATAAGCTCACCATGCTAATTCAGGGGGGTGTTTAATATAAAAATTAGAAGTGGAAACATCCCATATCAATACTTCGGAATAATGGATACCTTGCGATCTTCACCAAACCCGATACTCTCGGTTTTAACCCGTGGATGATCGGCCAGCGCTATATGAATAATACGCCTCTCATAAGCAGGCATCGGTTCCAGTGTAAAGGGTTTCCCGCTATTCGCCACCTGTTCAGCAACCCTCTGTGCCAGTTCTTTCAATACCTGCTGACGTTTTTGCTTATAGCCGTTAACATCGATAACTATCGAGGGAATTGAACCATGGATACGGCTGGCAGCGATAACCTTTACCACATATTGCAAACAGGACAGTGTTTGCCCCCGCCTCCCGATTAATATCCCCAGTTCATCACCTACTATATTGTAAATCGAAGGAGTAGTTTCATCATCCTCATCTGAAAAGGAGTCCCCTTCCTGGTAATCAACCGCAGCTTCTATCCCCATTTTATCAAGTATAGTTTCTAAAGTATCCTTAATAATATCCATAGCTATTTCTTTACCTGCGAAATCGCCAGCTGACGATCCTCCAAACCCTTCCCCCAAAACACTCGCCGGCTACTTTCGTTTGGAATGTCTATTTTTGCCTCCTCTCGATTTCTGTTTAGTCCGGTCAGAGCTGCCTTTATAGCCTCCACTGATATCTTTGGTAGCTCCCCCCCCCACATCTTTCGCTTCGCTTGCTAGAGCCGAGCTCGAAATATCAGGCTGAAAATCGGTCTTGCCTCCCTTTTCTTCTAAGGCAATACGCTCTTTAAGTTTTTTATCCTTTTTATTGTCTTTTTTAACAGATTGTTTGCGCTTGAATATTGCCAGATATTTTTGGAAATCCAAAGACCCCCAGCTTTTCGTAATAATGTACTGTACAGCTATGGTAATAAGGTTAGAGACCAGCCAGTACAGGGATAGCCCGCTCGGTACAGTCAATGATACAAAAACAAACATCAGTGGCATCATAACCGTCATCATCTGTGCCTGTGATTGCTGCTGTGGGGTGTTGGTAGGAGGAGTAGACATCTTTTGAGTTACCCACATAGTAGCCCCAACAAGCAAAGCCAGCAAAAAATCGGAACTGCCCAGATTTAACCAGAGGAAATGACTGTCTACGGGCAATGCCGAATAGACCACGGGCCAGGAATATAGATACTTCGATAAATTCAGGAAATTGCCGGGAGCTACCGCCAGAACACGGATTATCGCCTGATATAAGGCTATCCATATCGGCATCTGTATCATCATCGGCAGCAGGCAACCTGCAGGGCTGACACCCGATTCTTTATAAAGCTTCATCTGCTCTTCAGCCAGCTTCTGGCTGTCTTTAGCATGTTTCTTTTGCAGTTCGAGAAGCTTTGGTTGTAAAGTCTGCATCGCCTTGGTGGCGTTCATCTGCTTACGTGTCAGCGGGAACATTGCTGCTCGTATAACAATTGTCAGGACTATAATGGTAAGGCCGAAGCTACCAAATAATATATCAGATAAACCGATGAGGATATTGATCATCGGACCCAGTGCAATTACATCCCAAATCGCTCCAATACTCAATTTAAACCACCTTGCTCCCCATGTTAATTGATCTCATAGTACCAGATAGCAACACCTGATTCCGCATTTATCGCATACAGATATTCATCCTTGATGGTATGAACATAAACAATACCACCATCGACTTCCAGCGGCGATTGAACTGTTAATGCAAGCTCTTTCAACAACGATTGAGAATTATCAACTGTATCTATACGATAAATATCTCCATCTTGTGTGGATACTATGACTTTATCTTCAAACAATACCGGAGACGATGATATAGGGTTTCCGAGGTCTAATGCAGTTATCAGCGTTCCGCTGTCAGCATCGATTACATATACAAATCCATCCATATTGGGTGCATATATTACCCCATTGTATATTATGGGTGTAGCCCAGAACCAGTTTTTAGGAGTAACATCCGCCTCGCTATCAGGTGAAAAGCTCCATATCAAATCGCCCGTTTCGGCGTCTACTGAATATATTCCACGATCCAGAGAGGCCACGTAGACTATCCCATCATTATAAACCGGCGCTGCTACAATAGGCCCTTCGGTCTGGAAGGGGTCTGCCCATTTTTCAGTGCCAGAATTTATATCTATTGCATAGAGATGTTCATTATAAGAAGCTATATACAGAGTATCCTCATATAAACAGGGAGATGCCCATAGTGTATCTTCCGTATCGTATTGCCAGATGACCTGCTGGGTAGCAATATCCAGAGCAGTTACCGCTCCCCCGACCGCATTGAAATAGATAATGCCATCCCTGATAACCGGGCTACCGATAATTCCCTTCACGTAGCCTTCGGAGGGATATGTCCACAAGAGATTGCCTGTCGCCGTCTCGTACGCATATATCTTGCCTGAATAAGTAGCTACATAAACCACTCCGTTATCAACCACAGGGTCGGCATATATTACTGATGATGAAGTCCCCATTCCACAACTGCCACTACCCGACGATATGGTATCTTTGATTTCCCTTTCCCATATTACGTTGCCATTCGCCTTCTGCAGCGCTGCCAGTTTCCCCTGCGAAGCAACATAAACAGTCTCTCCGACTACTGTTGCTCCCGACCAGCCGTAGTTCGTGTAAGCCGACGAAGAACAACTGGTAAAACTCAGCATAGATATTATCAGAGCAACGACCAGAACCACTGCAATTGTTATATTTCTACTTTTTTTCATATTGATTCCCGATAATCCCTCGAGATATTAATTATTTAATTATTTTCCAGCGCATGTCTCTGGTACAGGGTCATAACCCCCCTCATGCCATGGGTGACAGCGAGCTATTCTCTTCATCCCCATCCATATTCCTCGAAATATACCGAACCTGATAATGGCTTCATATGTATATTGAGAACAGGTAGGTAAATAGCGGCAGTTAGAGGGCAAAACTTTTGAGATGGTTAGCTGATAAAACCTAATTAGCGCCAAGGCCAGTATCTTCATGATTCTCCATTATTAATTCGGCTTGAGACATCAGCCTCAAAACCATGCTTTTCAATTCATGATAGCCTATATCGGCTATTCCAGGACGCGCAATGAAGATTGTATCATAACCCGGTTTAATATCTGCCTGCCTCAGAATCTCACGCAGTAAACGTTTGGTTCGATTTCTGACGACTGCGTTTCCGATGCGCTTGCTTACCACAAAACCATATCTGGAATATTTCATGTTATTAGCCAGTGTTTTCATTACTAACAATCTGCTTCCCCACGCTTTACCGTTTCTGTGAATTAGAGCATAGTCCGAAGTATTGGTAATGCATTCTTTTCTTTTCATCACCTTATTAACTACCCGGTCCGGGCAAGAATCCCTTTTTACAAACGCTATGTGAATATCTTCGGGGGGAGACATATGATAATTGCATCAGGAGCAGCACTTATACAACAGTTAAGCGTTTGCGTCCTTTCAGACGCCTGGATTTTAATACCAACCTGCCACTGCGTGTGCTCATCCTCGATAAAAAGCCGTGCTCTCTTTTTCTGGGAATTTTCTTCGGTTGATAGGTTCTCTTCGGCACTGTAAACTCCTTAATAAATGATTATCCACCCTGTTTGCACTACTACCCGCCTGAGAATATTATTGAAAACAGGATAGAGTATGTTTTATTTATAATAACAAATAACGCAACCCTGATAACAGATTATATTATTCTTCTTTTGGACTTTCGATTGGACTTTCGATTTTATCCTGCTCCACCATCGGCTCTTCCTGCATGGCTTCAGATTTTACTTCTGATTTGACTTCAGCTTTTGCCTGTTCTCCCTTTGCGACAAACGGCTTCACAGGGACTACTTCTCCCATTTTGCTTATATGTTCGGGGGCAAATGGAAGAAGTGCTATATGGCGGGCTCTCTTTATAGCAACCGCCAGAGCACGCTGATGTTTAGCGCATGTACCGGTTCTGCGACGTGGCTCTATTTTACCCCTGTCAGAAATATAATTGCTCAGCATAGAGCTGTCTTTGTAATCGATTTCCTTTACTTTACCGGTACAAAATGAACAGACCCTGCGCCTGGGAGCAAACTTCCCACCGCTTCTCCATGAACCAGTTTTGCTTTTTGTTGTATTGGGAACAATTCGTTTTGCCACTAGCTATCTATCCTCTACCCTAATTATTTTTCTAAATTTTATAAAATCCATATAGATATCGTTATCCTGTTATAAATCTTCTTTCATGAATTTATATAACAGAGTAAAGCCATGTTATTAACGTACTTACCTTAAAGGTAACAAATCCCTCTTAACCCAACCTTGCGGCCAGTTAATTAAACCCGTTAAGTTCAATATCAAAAAGGAATATCATCCGGCTCAATTTCAACGGTTTCAGGTTCTTCAACTTTTTCATCTTCCAGTTGCGAAGATGCTTGTCGATCCAGAAAGGTTACCCTGTTAGCAATTACTTCAGTCCGATAGCGCTTCTGCCCATCTTGCCCCTCCCAGCTCCGATTATGTAACCTCCCCTCAACATATACAAGCCGGCCTTTCGAAAGAAACTGATTGCATTGCTCAGCCAGTTTATTCCATGTCACCACCGTAAACCAGTCTGTTTCCTGCTTGCGCTCACCCTCTGGGGTGGTATAAACCCGATTTGTGGCAACTCTGAACGATGTTACAGGATTGCCATTTGGGGTAAAGCGCATTTCGGGATCGCTACCAACATTGCCGATAATCATTACCTTATTTAGATTCGCCATCCTGCACGCTCTCCTTTTTATCGCCTAACGCTATATTATATCAATCGTTTATTTTAATCAGCATATGTCGTATAACATCTTCGGATATGCGAAGCTTCGCTTCCAGACTATTGCTTTGAGATGGTTTCATGGTAAAACGAGTTAAAACGTAATAACCCTCCATGAATTTTTTTATAGGATACGCCAGTTTTCTTCTGCCCCACTGTTCTACTCCAGTTATTTCACCACCTAAAGCTACTATATTCTGGTTTAAGGCATCAACTTTATTTTCTATTTTGTCTTCTGCGGAACCGGGATTGAGCACCAGCACCAATTCATAATTTCGCTTCTGCTCAATCTCTCCCGCTACAGCTGCTTTTCTTTTATCTTTAGTTATCGTTGCTCTTGGCACTAGTCATCCCCTCAAAAATTTTATTGCTCATTATAGCATATATATAGAATTGTAAACAACGCTCAATCCTCAAACGCAGTATACTGCGCTTATCAATGCAGATTAAATTTATTCCAATCGCTCTTTTTTAATCATGATTATCCTGCCGGGTATTTGACACAATTTCATATCCTTGATAGACTTTACTGGTACTGAGAGCACTCCTGTAAATCAGTCTTTTAAGAAGGCCCCGTGGTGTAGCGGTCAAACATGCCACCCTGTCACGGTGGAGATCGGGGGTTCAAATCCCCCCGGGGTCGCCACTACAATACTCTCTCCTGTAGATTCCATCGTATCATAAAATCAAAAGTAATGTGGATTCCTGAAGTATTGTTATAGCCAGGGTTCCATTATTTTAATTCTCATGGTCTGAAATAAACTCTTCGCTTTGCTATCTTCACACTTCAGTATCAAGCCCATAACAAGGACTTAACCTGCCAGGAAACTTTTATCATCAGGTTAAGCCCAAAAATGAAATGGCTGGAGATTTCTATCCCTTTATATTCACCCTTTATAAATACATACCCGCAGTCGGCTTTTTAGATATGATTAACGCAGCATTCTTTACCTTTTCCACCCCATCTTTATAATCTAGAGGCTCTTTTTTGTCTGAGTATGTTAAGTATTACCGTTAAAAGGATAAACAAAATAACTATTCCGGTCCATATAGATATCAGAGCTATAGTATTTTGCGATTTTACTTCGATATTAAAACTTTTCCCCAATGTTGTGCTCCCACCGGGAGTAGTAACCAGCACATCTCTCGAGCCTATTACCGCATCCGAACTGATAGCCAAATTTACACGCAGCTGTGTTGAGCTGATATTAGAAAAGCCGGTAACTTCTATCCCGTCCCCGAAGCTTACCGAAGTTGCTCCGTCCAGATTGCTGCCATTTATGATGACGGCAAGCGTCGTCCCTGGATTTCCGCTATCAGGGTTAATCGAGGTAATCACTGGCAGGGCCTGTTTTACTGTAAAGCCACCTGTCAATGTAAAACTGCCGCCTGGAGTGGTAACCGATACATCCCTGGTACCTGCCGCTGCAGTAGACATGATGGTTATGCTGGCGATTATCTGGTTAGCATTAAGTACGGTGAAGCTGTTTACGGATATATCGTCACCAAACTGCACCGCACTCGCACCTGTAAAGTTATTGCCTGTAATTATAATATTTAACGTTGCCCCCCGGTTTCCGCTATCGAGGTTGAGCGATATAATTTCAGGAAGTTTTTGTTTTATTATAAAGCTCTCAGGCAACGTAAAACTTCCTCCGGGAGTGGTAACCAAAATATCCCTGGTTCCAATGGTGGCATCCGAAGCGATAGTAACATTTACAAGCAGCTGCATTGAGCTGATGTTAGAAAATTCGGTGACTGCAACTCCCTCCCCAAAGTTTACCGAGGTTGCTCCACTCAAATTATTGCAGTTTATAACGACAGCAAGCGTCACCCCCTGATTTCCGCTATCGGGGCTAATCGATGTAATCACCGGCAGGGCCTGTTTTACTGTAAAGCCACCTGTCAATGTATGACTACCCCCCTGGTTGGTGACCGATACGTCACGGGCTCCGGCTGCAGCATCGGCTGCGATAGTGATATTAGCAGCTATCTGGTTGGGACTGAGCACATTGAAGCTATTTATGGATATGCCGTCACCAAACTGTACTGCAGTAGCTCCGGTAAAATTATTGCCGTTAATGTTGACATTCAGAGTTGCTCCCTGCCTTTCCTGGTTCGGTTCAACCGATGTAATCACCGGCAGCGCCCATTTTACCGTGAAGCCATTTGAGAGTATAAAACTGCCACCCGGCGTGGTAACCGATACATCCCTGGTACCAGCCGCTGCATCGGCTGCGATAGTGATGCTGGCGGCTATCTGGTTGGGACTGAGCACATTGAAGCTGTTTATGGATATGCCGTCACCAAACTGTACTGCAGTAGCTCCGGTAAAATTACTGCCGTTAATGGTGACATTCAGAGTTGCTCCCTGCCTTTCCTGGTTCGGTTCGACCGATGTAATCACCGGTAGCGCCTGCTTTATCGTAAAACCGCCCGGTAATGTAAAACTACCCCCCGCATTGGCGACCGATATGTCTCTGGCGCCTACTGCTGCATCGGCTGCGATAGTGATGCTGGCAGCTATCTGGTTGGAACTGAGTATACTGAAGCTGTTTACGGATATTCCTGCACCGAATTGCACTGCAGTCGCTCCTGTAAAGTTATCGCCGGTAATGGTGACGTTTAGCATTGTTCCCTGATTCCCGCTATCGGGGCTAATCGATGTAATCATCGGCAAGGCTGGTTTCACGGTGAAGCCATCCGCGAATGTAAAACTGCCCCAAGGAGTGGTAACCGATACATCCCTGAGGCCTGCTACAGCATTGTAAACAATAGTTATACTGACATCTATCTGGTTGGAATTGAGTACATTGAAGCTGTTTACGGATATACCGACACCGAATTGCACTGCAGTAGTTCCGGTAAAGTTATTGCCCGTAATGGTGAGGTTTAGCGTTTCACTCTGATGTCCTTCATCAGGAGAAATTTCATATATTGACGGGGGGAAATATCTCAAGATGGTGCCGGAACTCCCCGATATAAAAATATTACAATCAGACAAACCCCAGACTGAGCTAAGGTCTTTGGCAGTATTCCTGTTCATAGAACTAAAGCTGATTCCATTAAAATTTAAAATAACTCCCGACTGGCCTGCCACGAAGACATGCGTGTTATCAGTCCCCCATATGTCATAAAGTTCAGCCGCAGTGCCACTATCCATAGCAGCCCAGCCAGTCCCGTTGTAGTGTATAACGGTGCCCGACCCCCCTACTGCATAGATATCGCTGCTACCAGTTCCCCACACGCCGTAAAGTTCAGCCGTAGTGCCACTGGTCATAGCAGCCCAGCCAGTCCCGTTGTAGTGTATAACGGTGCCCGATTTTCCTACCGCATAGATATCGCTGCTACCAGCTCCCCACACGCCGTAAAGTTCAGCCGTGGTGCCGCTGGCCATAGCAGCCCAGCCAGTCCCGTTGTAGTGTATAACGGTGCCCGATTTTCCTACCGCAAAGACATCACTGCCACCAGCCCCCCACACCCCATAAAGGTCAGCTGTGGTGCCGCTGGTCATAGCAGACCAGCCAGTCCCGTTGTAGTGTATAATTGTGCCCGATTTTCCTACCGCAAAGATATCACTGCCACCAGCCCCCCACACCCCATAAAGGTCAGCTGTGGTGCCACTGGTCATAGCAACACAGTCCGAGCCATTGTAATGAATAATGGTGCCCGACTCCCCCGTTGCAAAGATATCGCTGCCAGTCCCCCACACCCCGCAAAGGTCAGCCGTAGTGCCGCTGGTCACATCAACCCAGGCCACTGAGCTATCGGCGGATACCGAAGCACCAGCAGAGAGGGAAAATACCAGAGCGGCTATTACCATAGTTGCTATTTTATGATTATTTTTTATGGTGTCACCTCGCATTTACGAATACAATAAAAACGCTGCAGTTATTATATATAATTTTAGCATATTCGACATCATGAGATTCAAGGCAATGATTATTTGAATTTGCGAACGCTTCGGTGATATTATGG
>CAZJVO010000061.1:0-8732 GCA_964549815.1 uncultured Dehalococcoidales bacterium
GGAGTTGAAATATGAGAATTGGACGCCGTGGTTATCCAGAACAGTCGTGTTATCTTAACTGTTCTCTTAACTACTGCTCCATTTTTAAGACACTCATAAAAGCATCCTTCGGAACTTCTACCTTACCGATACTGCGCATCTTCTTCTTGCCCTCTTTCTGTTTTTCGAGGAGTTTGCGTTTGCGAGTGATATCGCCTCCATAGCATTTTGCCAGCACATCCTTGCGCCTTGCGGCAATATCGGTGCGGGCTACGATACGGCTGCCGATGGATGCCTGCAAGGGCACTTTGAAGAGTTGGGGGGGAATGACCTCTTTCAGCTTTTCCACCATAGCTTTGCCAATTTCGTGCGCTTTATCCGGCGGCACAACGCGGCTGAAAGCATCTACCATTACTCCATTTACCAGGATATCCAGCTTGATAAGTTTGGTTTCCCTGTATCCGATTACCTCATGGTCGAGAGAAGCATACCCACGGCTGCGGCTCTTCAACTGGTCGTAAAAAGAGGTAAGCATGGAGCGCAGGGGCATTTCATATTCAAGTCGCACTCTCTGTCCGAGAGCATCGGGGGAATGGGATTGCCCCATATATTCTGTGTGTTTATATACGCCTTCGGATTGGGTTACCAGTTCCATTATGGGGCCGATAAAGGTAGAGGGTGTGATGATAGATATTTTTACCCAGGGCTCTTCTATCTTTAAGATTTCAGTTGGCTCTGGCAGGTCGGATGGATTGACTACCATCAATTGCTCCCCATCGGTTTTGGTAACTATTAATTTTACTCCGGGTACGGTTACAATCAGCGACAGGTCGAATTCCCTTTCGAGACGTTCCTGAATAATATCCATATGCAATAATCCGAGGAAGCCGCACCTGTAGCCGTTGCCGAGAACCGGGCTGTTTTCCGGTTCGAATGAAAACGAGGCATCATTGAGGCTCAATTTTTCTATGGCATCGCGCAGCTGCCCATGGTCTTCCGGCTGCGTCGTATATATGCCGGTGAATACGACTGGCTTGGCCGTCTTATAGCCGATTAGCGGCTCCGTGGCCCCGTTGACCTGAGAAGTAATCGTGTCACCTACGCGGCATTCGCCGACGCTCTTCAGTCCTGTAGCTATATAGCCGATATCCCCGGCAAGCAGCTCATCCGAAGGGTAGAATTTGGGATTGAAGTAGCCGATGCTGACCACCTCGAGTTCTGTTCCCTGCCCCATCAACCTCAATTTATCCCCCTTGCGGATACTGCCATCGTTGACGCTGATATAAGCTACCACCCCCATATAGGGGTCGTAGTGCGAATCGAATATCAATGCCCTTAAGGGCTTGCTCGCATCGCCTTTTGGCGGAGGGATTTTGTTGACGATGGCTTCGAGCAGTTCTGGTACACCCTGTCCTGTTTTGGCGCTTATCTGAAGGACGTCTTCGCTCTTATATCCCAGCACGCTCTCGATTTCTTCGAGTACTCTTTCCGGTTCACTGCTGGGCAAATCGATTTTGTTGATAACAGGGATTATTTCAAGGTTATGGTCCATGGCAAAATAGACATTGGAGATTGTCTGTGCCTGAATGCCTTGCGTGGCATCGATGACAAGAATGGCGCCTTCGCAGGCGGCCAGTGTCCTCGATACCTCATAGGAGAAATCTACGTGACCCGGAGTATCGATAAGATTCAGTTCATATGTTCTACTGTCTTTGGCTTTGTAGGACAACCTGATGGCTTTTGCTTTTATAGTTATACCGCGTTCGCGTTCCAGGTCCATGCTGTCCATGACCTGCTCGACGATTTTGTCGCTCTTTATGGCGCCGGTTAATTCGATAAGCCTATCGGCAAGCGTTGACTTCCCATGGTCAATATGGGCAATTATACAGAAATTACGGGTATTAAGCTGTTTCATATCCCGCTGAAAAATCTCCTGATTTATTTCCTTAATTATACCTTATCCGGCAGGAATCTCCAGAATACTTCGTTGCCGAGCAGTGTGCCCTGCAGAGTCAATCTGATATTTTTATCGATTTCGATAAGCTCGAAATCCAGGAGCTCTTCGATTTGATGGCTATATCGCTTCATTATATCCACGCCGAAGCGTTTTTCAAAGTCCTGCAGGCAAATACCATCGCATAATCTCAGTCCGAGTATTATGGATTCCGCTATCTCAAGCTCGGGAGTGATTTCTTCATCAACCTCCAGCGGAGGCAGGGAGTTTTGTGATAACGAGGTAATATATTTGTCTAAATCTCCGGTATTGCCTGTACGTCGCTTCCCGACATAGGAATGGGCTGCAACTCCAGCACCTATGTATGCGCATTCCTGCCAGTAAACCAGATTATGTCTGCATTCTCGGCCAGGCTTTGCCCAGTTCGATATTTCATAATGTTTATATCCATGCTTTTGAAGCAAATCTTCTGCCAGTTCATACTGGCTGGCCGCTGTATCGGCGGAAATTTCTGGCAATTTCCCCGACTCTATCTCTTTAAATAAGGCTTCTTCATGTTCGAGCGTTAGGGCATAAAGCGAAATGTGCTCAGGGTTAACTTTTATTGCTTTTAAGAGATTTTTTTTCCAGTCACCGACAGTTTGCCCCGGTAATCCATAAATCAGGTCGATATTCAGGTTATCGAAGCCAGCTTCTCTTACCTCTTTTATGGCTTCTGCCGCTTCTTTTGATGAATGGGTGCGCCCCAGCATCTGAAGTTCTGCATCATTGAGGCTCTGAATGCCCAGGCTGAGGCGATTTATTTCTGCCGCCTTTATACCTTCCAGATATTCATAGTCTACCGTTCCTGGATTGGCTTCGATGGTTATCTCTACATTGTCTGCTATGGTGTAGTATTTATCGATGGAGGATAGTATTTCAGTCAGCTGTCTTATCGAAAGCAGGCTGGGGGTGCCTCCGCCGAAATAAATACTCCTGATATGGCAATCGCAGGAACGTAATTCCAGTTCCTTTTTTACGGCGTTTACATAGGCGGGGATATTGTCTTCACTTGAATCGAAAGACACAAACGAGCAGTATTTACACCTGCGCCGGCAGAAGGGTATGTGTATATACAGTGCCATATCGGACATATTATGCTTCCCTGCAGGAATGATGTTCTGTATTGCTATTCACTGTCTTTGCGGCGGTGGGAGATATTCCTTAGTCGGTCATGATAAGTTAATAGTTTTTTGCGTAGCCTGATATTTTCAGGTGTAACCTCAACCAGCTCGTCTTCATTTATAAAATCAATCGCCTGTTCGAGGCTGAATTTTATGGCAGGCGTCAACTTCACCGCAATATCGGATGTGGATGACCTGACGTTGGTTTTTTTCTTTTCCTTGCAGATATTTATGGGGATGTCCTGCATGCGCTGATGCATGCCGACAATCATTCCTTCGTAGACCATGGTATTGGGCTCGATGAATGTTTCTCCGCGCTCTTGAGCATTGGCGATGCCGTATGAAAGAGCCATACCCGCTTCAGAAGCCACCAGTACCCCACTGCGTGTGGAGACAAGGTCCCCTTTCCAGGGCTCGTATCCCAAAAATATAGTATTCATGACCCCCTCGCCGCGCGTGGCGGTAAGAAATTGACCGCGGAATCCTATCAGACCTTTGGTGGGGATTTTATATTCGAGGCGTACATTTCCCTTCCCATCATTGTACATGTCGCTGAGCTGTGCCTGGCGTTTGCTCAGCATTTCGGTCAGGACACCTACATATTCTTCCTTTGTATTGATTATCAGGGATTCGACGGGTTCCATCAGTTTTCCGTCGACCACTTTGGTGATTGCTTCCGGTTTGGAGATTTCGAATTCGTATCCCTCGCGCCTCATCGTCTCGATTAAAATAGAAAGGTGCAGCTCGCCTCTGCCCTTTACCAGGAAGGTATCCGGGCTATCGGTGTCCTGTACCCTCAAACTGAGGTTTTTTTCAAGCTCGCGATACAGCCTGTCTCTCAACTGGCGGGTAGTGCAGTATTGCCCTTCACGTCCTGCAAAGGGAGATGTATTAACTCCGAAGGTCATTTCTATGGTAGGTTCTCCGATTTCAATTCGGGGGAGTGCTTCCTGCTTCTCCGGGGCAGCTATCGTATCACCGATACTGACTTTTTCAACGCCGGTTATGGCCACTATATCGCCGGCTTTTGCCTCCTCCACATTTAATCTGTTAAGCCCCATGTAGGTAAATACTTCATCGACCTGGTATTGTGTGGAATTGCCATCTGCGCCCAGGCAGACTACATAATCGCGGGGAGAAATCTTTCCCCTCCAGATTCTGCCGATGGAAATTTTTCCTTTGTGGCTATCATAGTCCAGGTTGGTCACCAGCATCTGGAACGGTCCTTCGGCAACCTGAGGGGGGGGCACTTTTTCGAGTATGCAATCGAGGATGGGGAAGATATTTTTCCCTTCCTGCCCAAGTTCATTTGTAGCTATACCGTTTCGGCCGCTGGCATAGAGTATGGGAAAGTCAAGCTGGTCTTCCCTTGTTGCCAATTCCAGGAAAAGGTCCTGCGTCAGTTTTATAACCTCCTGTATGCGGGCTTCCTTTTTATCTATTTTGTTGATAATCAATATGGGTTTAAGTCCTTTAATCATTGCCTGCTGCAAGACGAATTTCGTCTGCGGCATCGGGCCTTCTACGGAATCCACCAGCAGCAAACAGCCGTCGGCCATGCTAATTACTCTTTCGACTTCGCCGCTGAAGTCCGCATGCCCCGGAGTATCGATTATATTAATTTTTACTCCTTTGTATACAATGGCGGTGTTCTTTGCCATGATGGTAATACCCTTTTCTCTTTCGAGGGTGTTGCTGTCCATCACGCATTCGGCAACATGCTGATTTTCACGAAAAATTTTGCTCTGCTTAAGCAGAGCATCTACGAGTGTGGTCTTGCCATGGTCTACATGGGCGATAATCGCCACGTTTCTAATATCGTTTCGGTAAATCATATAATTTTGGTGAATCTGCCTCCATCCGGTGCTGTTAAAGTATTATTGTGTATATTATTATATTCGATTATATCTGAAAAATATAATTAATTACAGTATTATTATACTGCCGCTGCGGCCGAGGGTCTCCTGTTATTAAACTTCTTGTTCTGAAAATTCCGTCCTATTGCTTGATGCGAGCGGCGAACATTTCCAGCATCCGTTTTTTGACGGGGACGGCTTTTTTCATCTGCTGCAGGCGGGACATTATAATCGAAACCCTCTAAAGTCCTTCTTTCTATGGGTGACTTCAGTATCTTTTCGATGTCGCGTATCATGGCTGTATCCGAGCCGGTTACCAGTGTCAGCGCATCGCCGTTGTTGTTGATGCGCCCCGTTCTGCCGATACGGTGCGTATAGTCGTCGGCGCACTCGGGGATATCGTAATTGATAACGTGCGAGATACTCAAGATATCTATGCCGCGCGAAGCGATATCGGTGGCTACCAGTATTTTGACGGTTCCTTTTTTCAAGCCTTCTATCGCCGATTGTCTTTTCACCTGGGATAAATTGCCGTGCAGCGCTGCTGCTTTGAATCCGGCCTCTTTCAGTTCTCTGGCAACCTTATCGGCGCGGTGCTTGGTGTGCGTAAAAATAATTACCGATTCCATTTCGATGCGGTACAATAGCTCCAGAAGCAATGCTGTTTTAAGATGCTGTTTTACCGGGTATAAGGCATGAGATACGGTTTCCGCCGGAGCGCTGTTGCCGATTTGTATATATATCGGCTCCGGGAGAATATCCTTTATCAATAAGCGTATTTCTTTAGGCATGGTAGCCGAAAACAGCAGTGTCTGGTGTTTTTGCATGATACATTCGAGGATGCTTTTTATATTCGGCAAAAAACCCATATCCAGCATCCTGTCGGCTTCGTCGATTACCAGTGTCTCGATATGGGTCAAATCAACGGTCCCTCTCCAGATGTGGTCTAACAGCCGCCCCGGGCAGGCTACAACGATTTCGGCTTTATTACGCAGATTGATAATCTGTTGATTGATGTTAACGCCGCCATAAACGGCGACGCTTCTCAGTCCGGTTCTTTTCCCCAGTTTATTGATGGCTTCGCATGTTTGCTCGGCCAGTTCGCGGGTGGGTGACATTATAAGTGCCCTGACCTGACCTCTTTTTCCTTTCATTAATTGTTGTAGTATGGGCAAGACGAAGGCAGCGGTTTTTCCCGTTCCTGTTTGTGCCAGTCCTACGATATCGCATCCCTGCATTATAGGCGGAATCGCCTTTGCCTGGATGGGCGTCGGCTCGATATATCCGAGCGCCTGAACGCCTTCCATGATAGCCGGATGCAAATTAAAATCATTAAAATTCATTAAAACTCCTTAAATACCAGTTGCATCTAATTTGATATTGGATTGCAACTATAAACAGACAAACTCCTCCCCTGTTAATAAAAATAGGGAGGAGTTTACATTAATATTCGTTATCGACACGTTTCTTTGTTATTCGAGTAGGGTGATGCAGAGATGTGAATTAGAATCTTCTGCCGCCACGGTTTCCGCCGCCGTATCCGCCGCCATGGCTGTTGCCATAACCGCTGCTCCGGTTACCGCCGCCGTATCCGCCGCTGCTTCTGTTATCGGCGCGAGGGCGGGCTTCATTCACTACTACGGTCCTGTCGTTTATCATTTTGCCGTTCAATCCGGCAATGGCAGCTTCGGCCTCTGTCTTGGATGACATTTCGACAAAGGCGAATCCCTTGGGGCGTCCGCTATCTCTGTCCGTAATGATGCTTACGGAGGTCACCTCGCCATATTCTAAGAACTTCTGCTTCAAATCTTCCTCGGTCAAATCGTAGGACAGATTTCCGACGTATAATTTCATATCAGTATCTCCTTATATTATTGTTGATTTTTTTAAAATTGTCCGAGTACCTATCTGTTTTCTCTTTTTTTGCTGTAACAGATGCCGCAATATACAGGCTTATCCTGGCTTGGTTTAAAGGGGACTTGCGTCTCCTTTTTGCATTCGATGCATACTGCGGAAAACATTTGTCGTCCGGTTTTTTCTTCGCGGCTGTTGTGATTTCTGATATTGCTGTCAGGGCGGACGGTTTGCCTGTTTTTCCTTTCCTGCCGGCAAGAACTACAACGCCTGGGAAAATTGGTATAACCCATTGCCATGAATTGCTCCTGTTCCGAAACGGTGAAAGAAAATTCTTTCCCGCAATCGTGACAACGGAGTATTTTTGCTTCGATAGTCATTGCATGACCTCCTCTCATAATATCTTAGTCGGAGTTCGGGTCATACAATGCTTGTTCTCAATCCGGGGATTTTCAGAAGATTTATTAACCTAAACTTAAACTATTAACATTATTATAACTTAATCAGGTCGGTTCTACAAATACATTCAGGACGTTTCTTATGATATGGCTATGTTCATGTTGCTATTGCAATAATAATTAAGCTCCGTTAATATATAGGTGGTTATTTCCGCTATGCGAACGGAGGTAGAGATGAGCGTCGAGAATGCGGGTGAAATATACCGGTGTACAATCTGCGGGAATGAGGTAACGGTTATTATCGCTGGGGGCGGTTCTTTAAGTTGTTGTGGACAGGAGATGGAAAAAATCGCTGATATCAGCGATATTGAAATATCGCGCAGGCTACCCGATTCCGGTATATAAAGTGATTAGCCTCTGAAACTTCTTTCCTTTATTTATTGAGTTTCAGGAAGTTTAAAATAAAACACAGGGAAGTTTTGTGGAATTGTTCGAGGAATTGCAGGGGCTATATCGATTCGGTACGCTCTGTTTACACTGGCTGAAGCTTGGCAAATCGTGTTGGTAGTTATAGGCGGAATACTTATAGGGATGCACTTGGTAGATTTTGTTTGTTATATTGCCCTTTTCATATTTCAACCATGAAATAATTTGTATAAAAGGGTATACTATTCTATAAATAGTTGCTTATTAACAATATCAATAGAAATTATACGATGTAGAATATTGACAAAAATAAGCAGGCTATATAAAATATGCTTTAGCAATCAAAGCGATATATTGCTAATTTATTAAATCCAAGGGAGGTCGGTACATGGAATCAGTCGTAAAGCTCGGTGAAGTCCAATTTGCGATGACGGGCGATGTAAAAACTACGGAAGATTTAAAGGTTTTACTGAGATGGGGGTGGGGTGCTGAGACAACCGGAAAGTTGTCATTTAAACCATCTGAACCATTGAAAATCGGCGATGGAGTAAGGGTAACGATAGAAAAGGTTGTTATAGTCCCTGACCCTGTAGAAGAGCAAGTGGAAGAACCTGTATCTGAATCTGAAACTGGCGCAGAGCCAGTTGCCGAGGCAGGTAATGCTGTTGAAGAAGCCGGGGCGGTTTGCCAGAATCAGCCTGCAAGCGCAGACGAAGATGATAAGAAAAGTGAAACGGTCGCAGCCGATGCGCCTTCAGGGATTCCGGTGGAAACAGCAAAGAAAAGCAGCAGATGCTGCTGCGAAGACACTAAAGCAGTATAAGGGTAAATAATTTAGATAAGTATCAGGAGGCATTGAAATATGGACCCAGTAAAAATAGGGCAGGCTGAAGCCACTATGACTACCGATATCAGTATGGATGAGGATTTAAGGGTATTGTTAAGAGTTGTCTGGACGGCAAAATCACCAGAGGTCGCTTTTAAACCCGAAGAAAATCTGAAGCGTGGTGATAAAGTAAGAGTAACCGTAGAAAAAATATCCGAAGCGCCAAAGGTAGAAGAAAAAGAAAAAAAAGAATAATGGCCGTTCTGTAATTTGCAG
>CAZJVO010000062.1:0-8708 GCA_964549815.1 uncultured Dehalococcoidales bacterium
TCACCAGTGAGATTGTAGGATATGCCATGGGAGAACGCCTGACGAAAAATCTTGTAAGTCAATCTTTATTACGTGCTCTGGAAACCCAACGTCCGGAATTGGGATTGATGCACCACTCTGACCGTGGCAGTCAGTATTGTTCTGATATCGGATGTCAAAAATGGACACCAAACCTTTCATGCTACTGACCTTTCCCCTTTATACAGTATCATCCTGTCTTAGAGTTCTGCGGTATAATAAAAAAACGAGGAGAACTCATGAAAGCAAGACAATACACTGAAGAACAGATCATTGCGGTGCTCAAGGAAGGGGAAGCCGGAAGTAAGGTAGCCGAGCTTTGCCGCAAGTACGGTATGAGCGATGCCACCTATTATAACTGGAAAGCCAGGTATTCTGGCATGACAATCAGTGATTTGAAGAGATTAAAAGCTTTGGAAGCAGAAAACCGGTCTTATCCAGCTTTACAGAAATAAGACTTCGTCCTAACCGACAAACAACACTACATAATAATAGACAATAACGCCGGCAAAGACAATGCTGTCGATGCGGTCGAGGAAGCCACCGTGTCCGGGCAAGACATTGCTCGAATCCTTAATTCCCATATTACGTTTGAACAGGGATTCAAACAGGTCACCTATCAGTCCGAATATACTGACTGCAATAGCCAGCAAAATGGCAAACCCGTAATCGATGGGTAAATTACACAGCCATACTATTAGCAGGCTTACGATAATAGAGCCCAGAATTCCACCCAGTGCACCTTCCTGTGTTTTCTTGGGGCTGATAGCCGGGGATAACTGATGCTTCCCCCATGCCCTTCCGATGAAATAAGCAAAGGTGTCCGATGCAAAGGTAACGAATAGGGCATAAAATACCCATTCGCGCCCCATATCCAGTTCCCTCAGTGCTACATAATGGCTTAAGAGCCAGCCGATATATAATATACCGGCAAGCGTCCATATCCAGCTTAAGAATGCGTTTTCTTTATTCCTGCGAAATATTAGCCAGACCGGTGGGAGCATTATGGCTGCTGTTAAAAGTAGGGGTACCAGGTATTCATAATCAAAGTGTGGGCTGAAGATAAAAGCGATGGTGCAGATGACTCCGAATGCAGTTAACGGCACTACCCTGGAATTGGTGGTTGAAACGATTTTATAAAACTCCAGCACTGCCAGTCCTCCCCATATGGCAACCAGGATAGTCATCCAGGGTAGCGGCTCGTCGAACCAGACGGCGGCTAGCAGTACTGGTAGCAGACAAACGGCAGTTAAAACCCTTTGTTTAAGCATCTATAAACCGCCAAAGCGCCTCTGCCTCTTGCTGTAAGATATCAGGGCTTTTTCTATTTCTCTGGCTTTGAAATCTGGCCACAGAACCCTGGTAAAATAGAGTTCACTGTATGCCGATTGCCATAAAAGGAAGTTGCTTATGCGCACATCACCCCCGGTGCGTATAACCAGGTCCACCGGCGGCAGGTTTTTTGTATACAGATAATTGCCGAATAGTTTTTCATCGATATCCTGGGAGGGGATATTATCGGCTATTATTTTTTTGACTGCATCGATAATTTCGGTACGCCCGCCATAATCGAAAGCAAGACTCAGCACCATAGAAGTGTTATTTCTGGTTATTTCGATGGCATTATTTATTGAATCCCTTACCCTTCCTGGTAATCTTTCAAGATGCCCGATATGACAGATTCTGACCCCGTTTTTATGAAGTGAGGGGAGTTCTTTTTCGATAGATTTGCCGAGCATATCGAGTATTCCGTTAACCTCTTCTTCGGGGCGGCTCCAGTTTTCGGTAGAGAAGGTGTAGAGGGTAATATATTTAATACCATATTTGCTCAGTGTTTTAACGAGAGAACGTGCATTTCGCATTCCGGCTCTATGTCCGGCCAGCCTGGGGAGATTGCGCCTTTGTGCCCACCTGCCATTTCCATCCATAATTATAGCTATGTGGTTAGGCAGGGGTGTAATATTTTTAACCATCAATAAATAAAATACCCCTATAGAATAGCTGAAAGGTTCTTGTAATGTCAGCCTGCAATACAGAGGTATTATACACTAAACTGCTATATTTCGAAATGCAGCAGCTTTCTTAAACTTCCATCAGTTCCTTTTCTTTGTCTTCCCTTGCTTTGTCAGCTAGATTGATAAAGCTATCGGTAAGCTTCTGCAGCTTTTCCTGCGCCCGTTTATGGTCATCCTGAGAAATCTTCTTGTCTTTTTCCAGATTCTTCAGGCCATCAGAGGCATCTCTACGTATATTGCGAATAATTACCTTGCTGTCTTCGACCCTTGCCTTAACTATTTTGATGAGCTCCTGCCGCCTTTCATTGGAAAGTGGAGGTACAGCCAGCCGTATAACGGTTCCATCGTTGTTGGGTGTCAATCCCAGATTGGATTTGAGTATCGCTTTTTCGATGGCCTTCAGACTGCCCGGGTCCCATGGCTGGATAATCAGCAAATTGGCTCCGGAGGTGGAGATTCCTGCAATGTGATTAATGGGCATTGTGGATTCGGCGTATTCCACCCTCACATGTTCCACCATTGCAGGAGTGGCTCTGCCGGTACGAATACTGCTCAAATCTCTTTTTAGTGCTTCCAGTGTAGCCTGCATTTTTTGGTCGGCTGTTAGTAAAATTTCTTCGATCATCTTACTACCTACCCATCATTAATTAAAGTACCAATATGTTCCCCCATCACCAGCCGCTCGAGGCTATTGGGGGCTTGAAGGTCAAAAACGATAATTGGCAAACCGTTTTCGAGACACAGCGAAAGTGCAGTAGAATCCATTACCTGTAAACGTTTATTTAAGACATCCAGGTAGGTTAAATGCTCGAATTTCTTAGCTGTGGGGTCCTTGCGAGGGTCGGCGCTGTAAACGCCATCGACGCAGTTTTTGCTCATAAGCAGAACCTCTGCTTCAATCTCGATAGCCCGCAGGGCAGCGGCGGTATCGGTGGTCATATAGGGATTGCCAGTGCCCCCGGCAAGTATAACCACGCGGCCTTTTTCGAGGTGCCTGATAGCGCGTCTCATAAGATAGGGTTCGGCAACCTGTTCGATGACGATGGCCGATAGAGTCCTGGTGACTACGCCCTGTTTTTCGAGGGCATCCTGCAGGGAGAGGGCATTGATAACAGTGGCAAGCATTCCGGCATAGTCTGCTGTAACACGGTCTATGCCCTGCTTGGCGGCGGTGGCGCCGCGCCAGATATTGCCAGCACCTACCACTGCAGCCACTTCAACGCCCATAGCAACTATGTTGCTGATCTGCCTGGCAACTTTTGTTATAGTAGGAGCGTCAATACCATAAGCGGTATTACCACTGAAAGCCTCGCCACTGAGCTTTAGCAAGACTCTTTTATATTTGGTATTACTCATTATTATCCTGCTTATTCGGATAAATCGAACCGCGCAATACGGCTAACCTTTATATTTTCTCCCATTTTGGCTATATTCTGGACGATTATATCCTTGATTGTCAGCGTAGGGTCTTTAATAAAAGCCTGATTGAGCAGGCAAGCCGTGTTTACATCCAACTCAGCCCTTTCCGCTTCCGGCATATCGGCAGGTATATCCTTTTCAGAGATATATTTGGGGCTCATAGCTGCTACCTGCATGGCTATGTCGTGCGCAAGTGCCTTGAACTCATCGGTTCGGGCAACGAAATCGGTTTCACAGTTTAATTCCACCATGGCTCCGATACGCCCGCCGGCATGAATATAGGCTTCGATAAGCCCCTGCTCTGCAGCTCTTTCCGCTTTTTTGGCTGCTTTGGCAAAGCCCTGTTCCTTCAATATCTCAAGGGCTTTTTCGATATTTCCATCTGTTTTAAGTAAAGCGGCACGGCAATCCATAATGCCGGCACCGCACTGGTCTCTAAGTGCTTTAACACAGGCAGCAGAGATTTCCAACGTTTATCCCCCTATTTTATAAATCTTGAATATTTTGTTCAGTGGTCTGAGTTGTTTCTGTTTCATTCATTATAGCCGCTGCTGTTTCTTCCGAAACAGGGATTGTGCCACCCTTGCCTTCGATAACGGCGCTGGCAATTTTGCTCGTAATCAGCTTGATAGCTCTGATGGCATCGTCATTGGCAGGAATGGGATAGTCAATAATGTCTGGCAGGCAATTGGTGTCTACCACGGCAACTATGGGGATCCCTAATCTCTGGGCTTCCATAATAGCAATCTTTTCTTTAACGGGGTCTATAATGAAGAGGGCATCAGGCAGACCCGTCATTTCCTTAAATCCACCCATGTTCTTATTCAGGCGGTCGATTTCCTCCGACAATTTCATCGCTTCTTTCTTGGGCAGGCGTGCAAAGTCGCCCTTAGCCTGTCTGTCTTCAAGTTTGACCAGATAATCAATCCTCGATTGAATAGCCGAGAAATTGGTAAGCACTCCGCCTATCCATCTCTGATTGATGTAGAACATTCCGCAGCGCTTCGCTTCTTCTGCGATGATATCCTGTGCCTGTTTCTTGGTTCCCACGAAGAGTATCTTGCCTCCGCTGGCAGCCAGTTCTTTAACGAATTTGCAGGCTTCATCCAGCATAGTGGCCGTCTGTTCGAGGTCGATGATATGGATGCCATTGCGCTTGGTGAAGATATACTTCTTCATATGTGGGTTCCAGTGGCTGGTTTGGTGCCCGAAGTGTGCTCCTGCTTCCAGTAACTCTTTAATTGTAGCTGTATCCGCCAATTTTAATCCCTCTTTCTAGTTACGCTTTAATTAGTTTATAAGTATAACATAATCGCTGTTGTGTCGTAAATATTCACAAATGGAAAGTTTTGATATCATATTTTTGGCAAAATAACCCGTCTCTGCTTCCTTAATCGGTCGGTTAAAATTCAATTCGGGCATTTATGGCTCTTCCAATTCCCTTCATATCGTCGAGCTGGTCTAAGTATATAAGCGGAATCAATCCGCTGTCTGCCTTATAGTACGCTTTATATAACATGTCTCCTACAGGTGCTTTACCCAGTCCACAGCATTCTGGAATATTTTGAATCCATCGCCCTGCTCTCTGACATTTTCCCCTGTCCATCTCGGATGCTGGCTGTGTGTTATATAACGCTCGGGGTGGGGCATAAGTCCAAATATCCTGCCCGTACTGTCGCAGATGCCGGCGATGCTGTTAAGGGAACCATTAGGGTTGTAAGGGTATGCCATGGTGGGAGCGTCATTTTCATCCGTATAATATACTGCAACATCCATAGTAGCTAGCGTTTCGGCATCGGCAACGAACTTCCCTTCGCCATGAGCCACGGGGAGATACATTTTAGCTATCCCTCTGGTAAATATGCAGTTACTTTTGAGATTTACTTTCAAATAGACCCAGCGGCATTCGAATTTCCCTGAATCGTTATTGGTCAGAGTAGCTTTTTGTCGCTTATTCAAGTAGGATGGGTCGGGGAGAAGCCCGCTCTTTACCAGTATTTGAAAGCCGTTGCATATGCCGATAATAAGGCCGCCGTTTTCAACGAAGAGTTTCACATCATCCCCCAGTTTAAGGCTGATTTCGTTGGCTATTACTTTTCCCGAGCCCAGGTCGTCCCCATAAGTGAATCCGCCCGGCAGCACCATAATGCGATAGTCACCCAGCTGTTTTTCTCTCCGTATAAGTTCTCCTATGTGAACCATCGAAACGTCCGCTCCGGCTTTCTCGAAGGCGAAGGCGGCTTCCATATCGCAGTTGGTTCCCGGAGCTCTTAATACCAGTGTTTTTGCTTTATTCATAGTCAATATCTACCATCCGAGAGGTGTTTGCCACGCTTTTTTCAATTTATCTATCTCAATTTTCAGAATGATTTCGTTATTCAGTCCGAATACCTGCAGGGTATCCAGAGATGTGACCTCGCCGATATAGGCGAAAGGTACATCCCCCAGTGTCTTTTCGAATTTGTTGGCATCTTCCGGTGCCACTTCCACCAGAAAACGGCTGTTGGATTCCGAGAACAATATGTAATCGTCGCGAATAATATCATCTCCCAGCGGAACCTCGCTCAATATAATGGTAGCGCCCTTATTTCCGGCGATTGCCATTTCGGCCAGTGCTACCCCCAGCCCGCCTTCGCTCAGGTCGTGGCAGGCTTTTACCAGCCCTTTATTGGTGGCTTCGCTCAGATTATCCATTATATTCTTTGCCTGCTTTGGGTTTACCTTTGGGGCATCATTACCTAGGTATCCCATGCTCTTAAAATATTCAGAACCGCCCAGTTCGTTACAGGTGGTTCCGACTATGTAAATAAAATCGCCTTCTTTCTTGAAATACATGGATATTGCTTTGCTGCTATCTCTCATGATACCCATGGCTGAAATCAATAAAGTATCAGGAATGGATATGGTATTGCCGTGGTACTGAAATTCATTGTTGAGGCTGTCTTTCCCCGATATAAAAGGTGTGCCGTAGGCTATGGACATGTCATAGCATGCCTGGCAGGCGCGTACCAGAGACCCCAATTTTTCGGGTTTGCTGGTATTACCCCAGCAGAAATTGTCGAGCAGTGCCACTCTTTCGAGATTGCCTCCTGCGGCTATTATCTGCCTCAAAGCCTCGTCTATTGCCGAAGCTGCCATCCAGTAAGGGTCGATATCGCTGTACTTGGAGTTGATACCATTGGAAATAATGACTCCCATATTCGAATCCAGCACCGGCCTTATGATTGCCGCATCGCCCGGGCCATCGTTTTTCTTGCCGACAAGCGGTTTTAAGACGCTTCCCCCCTGCACCTCGTGGTCGTACTGTCGGATAATCCACTCTCTGCTGCAAACGTTCCACGAGCTCAGTATGTTCAGCAGGGATTGTGCAACATCCATGCACTCATCCTTCGGCTCAACATAGTTTGCCTTGCACCATAAAGCCCTTAATTCAAGTTGTGGCCTGCCTTCATGCAGGAATTCCATATCGAGGTCGCAAACATGATTATCGTTATAGAAAAGTTGTAATTTTCTGTCATCCGCAAATTCACCGATGACGGTAGCTTCGGTATTTTCATCCGCAAACAGCTTCAATAACTCATCCACTTTATCGGGTGAGACCGCCATTATCATGCGTTCCTGCGATTCCGATATCCAGATTTCGGAATAGGACAGCCCAGCATATTTTAATGGCACACGGTCGAGATATACTTTTGCGCCCGTTTCGGCAGCCATTTCTCCGATTGCCGAAGAAAGCCCGCCGCCTCCACAGTCGGTGATTCTCACAAAAAGCCTCTTATCTCTTGCCTGAAGGATGGTATCGATGAGCTTCTTTTCCATTATGGGATTACCTATTTGTACCGAGCTGAAAGAAACCTGGGTGGAATCCTTGCTCAATTGCTCGGAGGCAAAGGTAACACCGTGAATGCCATCACGCCCGGTTCTACCGCCGGCAAGA
Source organism: uncultured Dehalococcoidales bacterium (assembly GCA_964549815.1). Lineage (GTDB taxonomy): Bacteria > Chloroflexota > Dehalococcoidia > Dehalococcoidales > UBA5627 > UBA5627. The sequence goes on from CAZJVO010000062.1 coordinate 7,390, forward strand.
ACTATCAAATCTCCTGGTTTTTGCTGCCCCATTTGTGAATATTCTTTCGGCATTAATCCGACTGTGCCGCAGTAAACGAGTGGATTGGCTGTATATCGGGGGTCGAAGCATATTGCTCCATTTCCGGTGGGTATTCCGAGCCGGTTTCCGTAGTCTGCAACTCCGGCGCGCACTCCTTTGAGCATGCGACGCGGATGCAGAACGCCTTCGGGCACATCTTCATAAGCCATATCGGGATTTCCGAAGCAGAAAACATCGGTATTGAATACCGGTTTGGCGCTGAGTCCTGTCCCCAGTACATCGCGTACTACACCGCCAACACCTGTTGAGGCGCCGCCATAGGGCTCTATAGCAGATGGATGGTTATGAGTTTCAACCTTGAAACATAAAGCCCATTTGTTATCGAACTCGATGACTCCAGCATTGTCTTTGAATACCGAGAGGCACCAGGGCTTGTTCAGTTCTCTGGTGGCTCTGACTATGGTCGACTTCAACAGGTTATCAATAGCCTCGCCGTTGAAGTTTATCTTACCCTTAAAGGTTTTGTGGCAGCAGTGCTCCGACCAGGTTTGTGCCAGCGTTTCCAGTTCGGCATCGGTCGGGTTGCGCCCCAATTTTTCATAATATTCCTTTATTGCTTTTATCTCGTTGATATTGAAGCCGAACCGGCGGGAGATATCGGTTAACATCGAATCGTCCGCATCCAGTATCTCTATGTGTTTCAGGTTAAATACATATTTAGGGCTTTCCTGAAAAACCACCGGCTTATCGCCGACTATATGTTGGATGATTGGATTTACCAGCAGACGATTGCAGATAGTATCCAGCTCCCTTTTCTCCAGGGTACCCTTGATAAGATAACGTTTTGCCGTTTTTATCGCCTTTACGCTTACAATCCCGAGATCTTTGACGGCTTTCATGGCCGTCTCCTCGACAGGATCGGCAACCCCGGCATTATAGGCTACCTCGATTGCGTGCAGCCCGTTTTCCTCGATTCTGCTGATATTTTCATCATAACTGTAGTCCTGTGTTATGGGGTCTGCCAGAAGCCGTTCGCAGATTCGCTCTAGCTCCTCTTTTTTAAGTTCGGCATCCAGCCAGTAAACATCGAGCACGCGCACATCGGAGGCACTCTTTATGCCGAGGTCATAAATATCTTTTACCAGACCCTGTCCTGCGGAATCGGGCAGGTGTTCTCTGAAGCGCACTTCTATTCTATGCATCGGCAATATCCTCAGCGGATTTCAGCATATATTGCATTGGAGCTCTTACCATCCTCTTGAAGCCATTATCTGGTCTTCGGGTATTTGTTTGATTTC
>CAZJVO010000063.1:0-8643 GCA_964549815.1 uncultured Dehalococcoidales bacterium
TTCCAAAACCAATGAAGTAATCCAGTTGGAATACTGGATTGATATTACCAAACTGGCCTCTGCCGATGAAAAGTTTACGATGTCGTTTTCAATATATATGCATGAAGACAGTTTATTGAAAATCTGGCGGTATCATGCTCAATCGGGAGTCCAGCTGGATATCAACAGCTGATGCATGCAAGTTTAGATATTGTTATGTAAAATACTCCCTGCCTTGATGTTTTATAGCTGATTTACTTTGACAAACAGGCATCAATATAATAAGCTATTATGTCGCCGCTGACCCTGCAATTTCTATATTAAAGCGGCTTTTTCAAATGGCGCATTCGTCTAGTGGCCTAGGACGCGTCCCTCTCAAGGACGAGATCACGGGTTCGAATCCCGTATGCGCTACCATTTTCTAAGGTGCCAATTTTTCCCAGAGGTAGGGGGAACGTATACTGCTAGCCTCAATATATGTGCCAAATTCATAGGAACCAAATTTAATCACGGATGACACTTCACCTTTGACAATTACTTCATCATCAATGGCAGGAATAGCACCTTGAGTATGTACCATGATACTGCCGGTATCATCTGTAATCATGAGCATCACATCATCCTGAAAAACTGTTCTCTCAGTCACTTTCCCCAGGATAGTAACTTCCTGATCACGAAAACCCTCAGTATTGTCCGTTATCTGGCCAATAGGAGTTATCCCTGCAGTAAATACCAGACCGACAAAAACACCACATATAACAATAATGATAAGCCCGATTATAAGCCACACCTTTTTCATATTGTTAACCTCCACATAAACCATATAGCCCGCATCTGTAACCAGTCATACACTGCAAGCCGGGAAAAGAGTCCCTCAGCTAAATCATGGTGAGGAAAACACACATGTATTGGATTTATATTTCTTTCCCCTTTTTAGTTTATTCGAAATTTATTATTAAGTTCAGCCTACTCATCATCTTGCCTGAATTAGTCGCATTGCAATTTAAGGGCAGCGTGACTTTCCACCTGTAGATATATTACCTGCTTATCTCTGTATTATACAATAAAGTATAATAGGCAAATATAGGTCTATTGTCATAATACTAAAGTCCCATAAAGAATTCTTATTCTCTATAAGACACTTCCATGATTATTGACATCGCTCTGCATCATTATATAATAGTAGGCATTCTTCAATACAAGCTGAATAAAATTTCCTTTTACTTTTACCATCATTTGTGAGCGATTATGATTGAGGCGAATAACACCCTGAACAATAGCAATAAAGGTAGAATGGACTTTTATACTAAAAGTATCAGCAGGTTGTTTGCTCACCAGGAATACACTCCCAGAATCTATTTATTTATTATTACGATTGTAATAAAACTGGCTGCATCGGCTGTTTCTGGCATTGCCTATGTATTTAATAATTCTTCCCTGTATATACTGGGTATAATGGTATGGCTTTTATGGTTTGCTCTTCTTTTTATCATAGCTATCCCTCAAACCGACAATTGGTTTCAAAACAGGGCTGAACAATTAAAAAGAGCGGCAAGAAAAATCATTATAATATTGCTGGCTATCGGTGTGTTTGAATTCGTTGCAATGTCCGTTATCGGATTGGATACACTGGGGATTAAAGATGATAATAATAATTTCGCTGAAGTATTGAGTTCCCTGGATTCCTCTTTCAATTATAATGACGCTACTGCACTATGCCATCAGGCAATTGAAAATTTTCTGGCAGGTAAAAATCCGTATGCGGAATCCAATATCGTAACAGCAATGCTGGAATACGGTGTTCCTATTGAGAAATTGACTCCGTTGAAGCAGGGTAAGTTTGCCGATGTCTTCCCCTACCCCTCAAATGAACAACTTGAGCAATTACAAACGGAAATAGCTGAAAATCCAGATGAAATTCCTGTCGAGCTGGAGTCGGGTTTGAATTACCCCGCAGGGTGTTTTTTGATACCGGCTGTGTTTGTTCTCATGGGGATAAGTGATTTAAGAATAGTATATATAATCCTGCTGGTTCCTGCTTTACTTTATGTAATATGGATATCCCCTCCCAAATACCGGCTTTTGATAGGCGCCATTTTGTTAGCCAGTCTGGAACTATGGAATTCGCTGGCATCCGGAGAGACAGGGTTTTTGTTGTTTCCGTTTTTACTTTTGGGCTGGGCTTTGTTAAAAAAGAAGCCTGTTGCCTCTGCAATATGCATCGGATTGTCAGCTACTGTAAAACAGATAGCCTGGTTTTTTATCCCCTTCTATCTGATTCTGATATATAAGACGAAAGGCATGAAAAAAGCCCTGCAATCCTTATCTATAATCCTCTTAATATTCATATCTGCGAATTTGCCTTTTATAATCAGTGACCCTGGCTTATGGGTTACATCAATAATAGCCCCCATGACACATAAATTCCCGCTGGGCGTGGGAATTGTAACACTGGTTACCAGCGGATTGGTTAACATACAATCGCCAATGGTCTTTAGTATCATCGAATGCCTGGTACTTACTGCAGGAATAATATGGTATTATCGACACTGCAATCGCTATCCACAGGCAGGGCTGCTCCTTGCGGTGCTACCCTTATTTTTTGCATGGCGCAGTATCTGGCCTTACTTTTTCTATTTCGACTTCATCATTATTGTGTCAATTATTATAAACGAATATGCAAATAAACCTGCAATAATAAAGGCAGCTCCAACGAGTAATATCATTTGATAAACACCAACCACCGCATACGTACTGGTTGACAACAACTCGCTATATGTTTTATAGTATAGTTAGTTTAATAAGTTAAAGGCTGTGATAAGGAGTAGTAAGTTCTCAGCGAAGCACAGAGAGTCGGGGAAGGTGTGAGCCGATGCCGGCGCAGGAGCTGAATGGGCCTGGGAGCCGTAAACCGAAAGTATTCTTATTAGTAGGTTATACCGCAGAGGAAGCGTTATCGAATCCGAAGATATTATCTTGTTATAGTATCTGGAAAAGAGATAGTCACCTGTAAAAAATCAGTTGACTAAGAAGGGTGGCACCGCATAGGTGAACCTTATGCCCCTTCAACCGATTATGGTTGAAGGGTTTTTTATTTTATAGAGTGTTATAAAAATAAAAATATTGAAAGGAAGGACAAATTAGTGAAGGAAGCAATGTATTTTCTTAATCAAAAGGATATGCCGACAAAATGGTATAATATCCTCCCCGACCTCCCTGAGCCTCTACCCGCTGCTTTACATCCGGGAACAGGTAAACCCCTGACACCACCTGACCTGGCGGCGTTATTTCCGATGGCTTTGATCATGCAGGAATTTAGCCCAGAGCGTTATATTGAAATTCCAGAAGAGGTCCTGAATATCTACAAAACCTACAGGCCAACCGTTCTGCACCGCGCTTATCGATTGGAAAAAGAACTGGATACCCCCGCCAGAATCTATTATAAATACGAGGGAACCAGCCCAGCCGGCAGCCATAAACTTAATACTGCTATCGCACAGGCCTATTACAACAAGAAAGAAGGCATCAAGCGCATTTCAACCGAGACCGGCGCCGGTCAATGGGGCATTGCACTTTCCATAGCATGTAAATTTTTTAACATAGAATGTAAGGTTTACATGGTCAGAGTTAGCTACAATCAAAAACCTTATCGCCGAATGATGATGGAAGCTTACGGAGCAACCTGTGTCGCCAGTCCCAGCAACGAGACAAAAGCAGGAAGGGATATGCTGGCAAAGGACCCCGATTGTAACGGTAGCCTCGGTCTGGCTATCAGCGAAGCCGTGGAAGATGCTGTTTCCCGTGATGATACCCACTATTCCCTGGGAAGCGTCCTCAATCATGTTTTGCTGCATCAGACAATTATAGGCGAAGAATCCCGAAAACAGATGGAAATGGCAGGCGACTATCCTGATATCATCGTCGGTTGTGTTGGTGGCGGTTCCAATTTCGGGGGCATGATTCTCCCCTGGCTCAGAGATAAAATTAGCGGCGCTAAACCTGATATGCGAATTATTGCGGTTGAGCCACAGGCGGCTCCTTCATTAACGAGAGGGCCCTACGCTTATGACTTCGGCGATGTTGCAGGGCTTACCCCACTGCTAAAGATGTATACCCTGGGGCATGAGTTTATGCCTGCCCCAGTTCATGCAGGTGGTCTGCGATACCACGGCATGGCTCCCATTATTTCACATCTCTATCGACTGGGGCTTATTGAGGCTACAGCCGTTCCCCAGACTGCCACTTTCGAAGCAGGTATTCAATTTGCCAGAACGGAAGGCATCCTGAGTGCTCCCGAAGCCACTCATGCGCTCAAGATTGCCGTAGATGAAGCTCTTAAATGTAAAGAATCCGGAGAATCGAAGAACATCCTTATCTGTCTCAGCGGGCACGGCCTCTTCGACCTGCCGGCATACGGAGAATATCTGAGCGGCAAATTGCAGGACTATGCCTTCTCAGATGATGATATGAAGAAAGCCCTGGCCAACTTGCCAAAAGTAAACTGATTCAAAAATTATAAATGTGAAAAGGGGGCGATATAACTCGCCCCCTTCTATGCTTTGATTGATATATCTTAGTAGCTGTCGTTCATCTCATAATACGAACCGTATCCGCAAACCCGACATGTAAAGCTGTATTTATTAAACATCCGGTCTCCGTCCTGTACAGGCACCCATTCGCTTTTAGCAAAGCAGCGAGGGCAATAAGTACCTCTGTCTGGAAATGTTATCGCTTTGCCGCAATTTTTGCACTTGACAGTTTTGATACCTGTAACATCTATGGTACCGTGAAAATTGAACTCCCAATTATGAACTGGATTATCCACTTTTTTATAACACCTGGTACAAATACATCCCGCCCACTTATGCCCTTCATCACGGCTGATATAACATATCGTGCATTTGCAGCCATCCCAATGGTGTCCTTCATCGCGCTCTTTACAGCATATCCTGCATTTACAGCCATTCCAATCATGGCCTTCAGTTCTGCGTTTAAAACACTTCCGGCAGGTACAGCCTTTCCAGTTGTGAGACTCGTCTCTCATAACTCTACACCGTGAACATATACAGTAATCCCATTTATGACCGAATAACCTGCAAATAAAATTCATTGTATTCCCTTCCACCGTGCACTAAACCAATAAAAAGGCCCTGCCGCAACTCAAATCTAAAGATCATGATAAATGGAATGCACAAATTAACTGGTAACCTTCACCACCCCCAGTTTCATTTCGTAGCCGCTTATCTTGTAACTCTCCGAATGCACTCCCGCTGAAGGGACACTCGACTGTATTTCATCCGACAATGTTTCATGCTTTATGTAATCTGCATAATCTCTCATTACCTGCTCGACATATTCGCCGCCTTCATAATATGTGGCAATATGGTCGGAAATTTCAAATCCTGCTTCTTTTCTCATAGTTTGCAGGCGATGGACTATTTCACGAGCCAATCCCTCCTTCAAAAGCTCTGGAGAAATTTCGGGGTTTACAGTAACACTATATCCACCATCAGATTCGATTACAAATCCAGCACTTTCCGCTTCGCTTATATCTTCAATAACCTCGATGTCCTTTACATTCAGTTCATCTAAAACCTGAGACTTCACTCTTCCCAGGCTTGCCCTTTCACTGCCGGATAATAATTTAACCTGTACTTTGGCAAGAGGCTGCCGTACTTTTACCTGTGCCCTGCTCCTGGCTGCCCTGCCGAGGCTGGATAATTTTATTGCCAGCCTGATATCGGCAGAAAGATTTTCATCAATTTTTGTCTTATCGGCAACAGGAAATTCGGTCAAATGGACACTTAATGGGGCATTTTTATCAACAGACCTGACAAGATTTTGATAAAGTTCCTCCGCCATAAAAGGAATAAAGGGAGCTACCAGTTTCGTCAGCGTAACCAGACATTCATAAAGAGTAGCATATGCCGATAGCTTATCGACATCATTCTCGCTCTTCCAGAAACGACGGCGACTGCGGCGCACATACCAGTTGGATAGGTCTTCTACAAAACCTTCCAGCCTCCTTCCGGCCTCGGTCGGATTGTAGGTATCCAGAGCTTTATCCACATCTGCTATCAGTTTATTCAACTCGGAGATAATCCACAAGTCTAAAGTCGAAGGCATGGCACTGGACGTTTCCGTCAAAGGATTGTAATTATCGATATTAGCATATAGCACGAAGAACGAATATGTATTCCATAGCGTCAGCATAAATTTATGTGTTACCTCAGAAACCAACTGCTCCGAAAAACGGCGGGCATTACCCGGGGGGCTGGCAGTGAACAGATACCACCGCAGTGCATCGGCTCCATACTTGTTCAGTATCGGCCAAACCTCAACCACATTCCCCCTGGTTTTGCTCATTTTTTCACCCCTGGCATCCAGGATGTGCCCCAGGCAAATTACGTTTTTATAACATGGCTGATCGAACAGCAAAACAGATAATGCGTGCAGACTGTAAAACCAACCACGCGTCTGGTCGACTGCTTCACAAATATAGTCGGCAGGAAACCTGCCATCGGTTAGTAAAGTGCTGTTTTCGAAAGGATAATGGTACTGGGCTACAGACATAGCCCCTGAATCAAACCAGCAGTCGATAACCTCGGGAACACGTTTCATCTTGCCATTACAACCAGAACAATCAAAGGTCAAATCGTCCACATAGGGGCGATGCAGGTCGACCGGCTGTTTAAATCCGGAGAACCCTTTTTTCTCTTCCAGTTCTTTCATACTGCCGATGCATTCCTGCCTGCCGCATGTTTCGCATTGCCATACAGGAAGCGGCGTACCCCAGTATCTCTCGCGTGAAAAAGCCCAATCGACGTTATTCTTCAGCCAGTCACCAAAACGCCCTTCTTTGATATGTTCTGGATACCAGTTTATGCGGTTATTTCCTTCGATAAGCCTGTCCTTGACCGCTGTAGTGCGGATATACCAGCTCTGTTTGACATAGTACAAAAGTGGTGTATCACAGCGCCAGCAGAACGGATAGGTATGGCGTATTTTATCGCTGTGAAACAATGCCCCGCTGGCTTTTAATTCTTCCATTATCAGCGAATCCGCTTTCTTTACGAATTTCCCGGCAAAGCTGTAATTGCCGATAATCCTGCCCTGTAAATCTACGTGCTGAACGAAATCTATACCCTGCTGCATTCCGACCTCGAAGTCGGCCTCTCCGAATGCTGGAGCTATATGTACGATTCCAGTTCCATCCTCCATGGATACAAAATCGGTAGCAAGGACGTGGTAGGTCAGATTATCATCTGCGGGTTGTACCTCCATCTCAGGGCTGCCAGGTTTCTTGAAACTCAACCTCTCCACCCCGTATTTATGCGGATTATATAACGGTTGATAAGGAATCCCTACCAATTTGCTGCCTTTTAGTTTTAAAACCACCGGATTATCAGCCAGCCCAACTGTGCCCAGCAATGCTGTAGCCATAATTATATATTCGCACCCTGCCTCTACAATCGAATACTCCGAGGTAGCGGAAACCGCCAGAGCAGTATTACCTGGTAGTGTCCAGGGGGTCGTAGTCCATGCCATCAGGAAAACAGGCTTATCTGCTAACTTATCACTTATCTTCCCAACCGCGTCTGGAGCCACTCTGAACTTGATGTAGACAGAGGGGTCTTCGGTATCATCTTTATAGCCGAGAGCCACCTCATGAGAACTGAGGGAAGTCCCACAGCGTGGGCAGTGTGCCGCGGTTTTGTACCCTTTATATACCAACCCTCTCTCCCACAATTGCTTTATTATCCACCAGCCACTCTCTATGTAGTTATTATCCATTGTTATATAAGGGTGCTCCATATCACACCAGTAAGCGATGCGTTCTGTCATAGCGTTCCATTCTTTAAGATAGCGGAACACACTGTCACGGCACATGGCATTGAATTTAGCTATTCCATATTTCTCAATATCGGATTTGCTGGTAAAACCAAGCTCTTTTTCAACTCCAATCTCCACCGGCAAACCATGCGTATCCCAACCAGCTATGCGCGGCGCATAGTAACCCTTCATTACTTTGTAGCGAGGAATTACATCTTTGAAAACCCGGGAAAGAACATGATGAATACCAGGATTTCCATTGGCAGTCGGAGGTCCTTCATACAAAACAAAACGAGGGCAATTACTTCGCTCATCTATACTCTTTTTGAAAATACCCTCCCTGCGCCAGAACTCCAGTATATTTTCCTCTTGCCTTGCAAAATCCGCTTTACTATTTACAGGTTGAAACATATAATCTCCCTCTCTATAAAAATATCCCGTCCCTAGCTAGGGACGGGATTAAATTTACCCGCGGTACCACCCTGATTCCTCCACATTCGGCGGAGGCACTCAGCAAGGCATATAGCATGCCCATGTCAATGATAACGGCTGACAATGCCGGCCAGGCCTACTTGGAAATACCTTTCGGTTGGCAGCTCGGGAGTGATTTTCGATAGAATTGACAGGTCTGCTCACACCGTATCAGACTCGCTTACTGCAATCTCCTACCTACTCGTCTCCGTCATCGCCTTTTCAAATTAACTCCCCAGACCTTCCGGCCCGGGTATGAAGCCAATAAGAATTAAATTAACACAATAATCCATTTTTATCAAGAATTTGTAAGGGTCCATAACATATTGGACTTTTTAGGGGAAGAGATAAAATTATTCA
>CAZJVO010000064.1:0-8591 GCA_964549815.1 uncultured Dehalococcoidales bacterium
GAGTATCTCTATGTCCGGAACTGGCGATGATAACAGCATGGATGCTTCAGCCTCGCGTTCGGCATCTCCTGCAAACAGAAAACCCACTGTTCCATAATTGAAACTCAAAACGATGCTGTTGTTGTTCAGATCATCTGAAGTAGTGTCCGGGTGTAAAACTATCAAAGACAACTTGCCCGTGCTTATCATATCCCCTCGCTTGGCAATGCGTATTTCTGCACCCTCCGCTTCGCTTGCCGAAATAAAATCTTTAAAGGTCTGCGAAGATGCCTCATATCCATCATACCAGATTTGCCCCACATCAAAACTTCTCAGTACGTAAATAAGCCCTCCGATGTGGTCGGCGTGGGCGTGGGTGGCTACGATTACTTCGAGATTTCCGTCTACATAATCCGTGAGATAATCTGCAATGCCCGAGGACTTATCGCCTCCGTCTATCAGTATCTCGGTCATTCCTGAATCTATAAGTATGGCATCACCCTGCCCCACATCTATAAAGTGAACCGTTATTTCCTCTGAGGGGGCAATATCATCTCTGGTATTAACGGTGAACAGGGCGGTTGCAATAGCGGCCGCCAACAAAAACAGTGGTATGATTATCTTTTTCATGTTAAATATAATACCATTAAACCGCGCAGGAATTGAACGGATGGAATTCCCCATAAACAGAATGGGGGTACGGGTGCCATGCAATGATTTTATACTTCCCTTAACACGAATACCCCGACCGTTAGGTCGAGGGAAGTTTATTCCGTCCGCCCTGAGCCTGTCGAAGGGCCTGAGAGCGGAATTAATCAGGTTTAATTCACCACATTTGCGTTGGGGGATGCCATTAAAACTGTTCTGCCGGGTTATTGACAAGTGCAGCTATATTTGTAATATTGTATAGAAATGCAAAAGACGACGGTAGCTGTATTACTTACTTGCGGCTTTACAGAGCATTTTCACAGTATACCCAATACTACATATAAAGCTTTGTTATTACTCAATGGCCGCCCCCTTGCCGATTATGTATCGGAGGCTCTTTGTAATTCTGATGTTGAAAAAGTATTCGTAATTCAATGCCCCGGCGAAGAACTGGAAAAAGTGCTGCAAAAAAACGATAAATTGGTCTTCCTGTTGTGTGATGAGGAGAAACCGTCTCTGGCAGACAGCCTGTATTGCTCAATCAGGGGATTACTGGATTACTATGGAGAGGAGAAACTGGCGGATAAATATATTATGTTCGTGCCGTGTGATATACCGGCGGTAAAACCCGATGATTTTAACGCTATAATTGCGCAGGTTAGTAACTATGATGTCGATTTCTATGCCACGTTTATCGACCGAGGGTTATTGCGTAATTCATTCCCCCAACGACATTTCCGCTCTATTTATTTTCATGACCTCGGTGGATACTTCAGTGAACAGGGGGTTAATTTTGTAAGCGGCAGGCTTTTTGGGTTTGATGTAGATAAAGATGGTACACGTCAGGTAGCGGTCTTTGACCATGACAGGCATCTGCTCCTGGGCTTATCCGAAATAATCAGTGATTTCAGGAGCAGTCGGCATACCTCGTTCAGCCTCATACTTTTTTTTAGCAGGCTTATATTCGAAAGGTTGATTTTAAGGGGAGGTATCGGGATAACCGCTCGATTTGTTTATAAATGGTTATCGCACAGACTGACGGTGCCCCTGGTGGAGCAGTTATTATATCGGGCTTTGAATGTAAAATTCAGCCTTGTCATATCTCAATCGATAGCTTTCTCGGCAGATGTTGATAAACCATCTGATTTGAGCGATGTGCAAAAGCTATTGCATCAAAATTAGGAACACTGCTACCTGCCTGAATTAGCGCTGGTTCGTCACCGCTTTGTGGGTAAAATTGCATAAACAAAACAGGGGCTATTGAAATTGTAAGCCCCTGATGGATTTCTGGTGGAGACGGGGGAGAATCGAACTCCCCGTCCAGTAAAGGCTGTCCTGAATATACTACAGGTTTAGTTAGCAGCTTAATCTCACCTGATTGAACCCTGCTAACCGGGTTCAATCAAGCCAGCCGATAAATCTTTCGCTATCCGTATCGGCATTCGGATAACGGCACCCCGACATTTCGTCACCCAATCCTCATCCGTCGGGGTGAGGCAAGGTTGGATGCGCTAGCTGTTTTTAGCCAGCGAGAACCATTTCAGGTTCGCCATTTATGTTTTGCCGCCTTTTTAATGAGGGGTGCGACAACCTCAACCTGCAATCCAGCAACGAACCCTTACTGTCGAAACCGTGCGTCCCCATATTAGATTGTTAAAAATGCTTATCTTCTCCGGCTTTTGATGGTCCGGTCCATTTCCCTTTCGGCATCGCGCTGCATTATCGCTTCTCGTTTATCGTATTGCTTCTTGCCTTTGGCAAGAGCTATTTCTACCTTGGCTACGTTCCCCTTGATATACAGGCTGAGAGGCACCAGCGTTGACCCCTTTTCGCTCGTTTTGCTGATGAGATTTTGAATCTCTTTCCGATGCAGCAGTAGCTTTCGGGTGCGCGTCGGCTCGTGGCTCATATAGCTGCCGGCATCATAGCGGGCGATATGGGCGTTTATCAACCAGATCTCACCGCCTTCCGGTTTGACGAATGCCTGTCCGAGATTCACCCTTCCCGCACGCACGGATTTAATCTCCGTGCCCGTCAATACTATGCCGGCTTCGAATTTATCCAGGATATGATAATCGTGGTAAGCTTTGCGATTGGTAGCTATCGTTTTTATGCTCATTTTTAATTATACCATTTATGTTGCCGTTCGTGAATATAACCCCGAATTCACAATGTGTTTGTATTTTATACAATGAGGAATTATAATAATCCAAAGCTACGACGTCAATTTCCCGTTTATTATTCCAGCGCATAACTACGGTTATAAAAAATGAGTATGGCAGACGCTGACAGGTGCATGTGTATTATGAAAAATGAATTCCAAGGAGGATTGAGTTGTCCGAGAAAGAAAATCAAGAGGGAATAAATCCTGCCGCCGAACACAAAGAAGAGGACCTGGACTCATTACTGATGGATTTTGAGGAAACCTGCGGTGAGGGTTTACCTTCGCCGGAGAAACTTGCCGAGATGGAGCGCAAAGCCCCCGACCCGGTAGTTGCAGGGAATGAACAGGTAGAGATTCTATCCCATGGTCTCATTCCTAAAAAGGGGAAGGATGAGAATGCAGGCAAAGGGGTGACCCTCAACATAAAGAATAAAACTGGTTCCAACATCGGCAATATTGTATTCGAAGCGGTCTTATTCGACCCCAAAGGCAATATTATAGACACGCTCGAGCAGTCCATCGCCGATATCGAGGCGGACAAGACACGGACCATACGCATGGAAACTCGCCGCGCGGATACGGTAGATGTCAGGAGCTATGATGTAAAGATTAAGAAAATAGTCGTTACGCCTGTTCCGATGGCCTCGGGGGATGAGCGGATATCTATTTTGAAGCACGAGTTTCAGGATGTAGGTACCCTCGATATCGGGATTGAGCAGATAAAAAGAGGGATAGGGCTTGCAGTAAGGAATGTTTCGGGGGAAGATGTCGCTACGGCGATATTTGAGGCTGAGCTATATGATTCGAGTGGCAATTTGATAACGACATTGAAGCATCAAGAGCTTGATATCAAATCCAATATCAGCCGTGCTTTTATTATCCAGACCAGCAGCATAAAAGAGGATATCATAAGGAGCTATAACATCAGGATTATCAAGACGGTAACCACCAGTGTCGAAAAGGTTCAGCTGCGCAGGAATGAGGTGAGGAAGCTCGGCGGCGGTCGCGAGGAGCTGAGCGGGATATTGAAGAACCTCAGTAAAGTTAAAACCGATGCCGTGCTGGCGGTGACGTATCTGGATGCCAAAGAGGAGGTAATCGGATTGCGAGCTCTGCGCATAAATGATATAGAACCCGGGGCTGTTCGCAATTTTAAACTTGTTTTCACCCCGCCCGAAGGGGAGATGGTAAAAACGCGTAACATCGATATAGGTGAATTGATAGCGGCAGATGTGGTCGACGCAGATTAATCGGTGGAGTCGGTCAGGACAACCTGTGGCTGTCTGATTTAAATATTTTTACAGGAGGATATTGAATTGTCTGAAAACGAAGAAATGAAGGGGTCAACTGCAGCGGAAGAAACGGCGGCTGTTCAGCCGGCTGATTTGCCTGAGCCGGTTGTTACTGGTAATGAGCATCTGGAGATTATCAGCCATAACCTGCTCATTAAAGAGGGAGATGAAGGAAGGGGTAGTGGGGTGGTGCTTAATCTGAAGAATATTGCCGGGGCAGATATAGGCAAGGCCGTGTTTAAGGTTGTTTTATATGGCGCCGGAGGCGATGTTGTGGATACCCTCGAAGAGCCCATGATGGATTTCGGCAGGGACAAGATACGCAACTTCCGTATGGAATGCCCGAAGCCCGATGCAGATATCAGGAGCTATGCAGTAAGCGTGCTTAAAACAGTCCTGACGCCGGAGCCCGAAGCCGTCGGTAATGACATTGTCTCAATTATGAAACACGGCATACGGGAAGCCGAACCGAGTGCCCGTGAAGAAGGCAAGCGTTCCATCGAACTGGCTATCAGAAATCTCTCCGACAAAACACTTGCTACCATCGTGTTCGAGGCGATATTTCTCGATGGGGAAGGCAAAGTGCTGGATACTATCCACCACAGGGAGCTCGAAATGAAACCGAGTAGCAGCCGTGCCATTCTCATCACCCCCTCGAAGGCCGGAGCAGAAGCATTCAAGACCTATCGGGTTTCAGTCCTGAGGACAGTAACTACCGATGTTGAAAAAGTGCAGTTGCGCAGGCATGAAATAAGGTCGGTTGAAGGAGGGGAGGAGGTCCGCGGCATGCTTAAAAATATCAGCGATGTCAAAGCAGATGCAGCACTGGTTGCCACCTTCAAGGATTCCCGGGACGAAAAAATCGGTACGAGGGTTGCCTTTATAAAGGATATCGAGCCCGGTGCCGTCAAGCAGTTCCACTTTATTTTCAATACCCCTGAAGGCGAGTCCGTACATTCTTACACGCTGGCTATCGGGGAGATAGTGGAAGAGGACAACACCCCTGTTGTGCCACCTCCGGTGAGCAAAAATACGCATGGCGGATGTCACTGTTAGATAATAGCTGAATGTAAAATTGAAGCAATAGCCCGGGGTTTGAATCCCCGGGCATTTTTGTATAGGAAAACCCCACGTTAGACGTGGGGTTCAAAAGAGCTTTCAGCGATGAGGCAGAAAAACTCCTTTTGATATAAACTAAATTGCGGTCTGACACCAGCAACGAAGCAAAATCAAAAGGAGTACATTCAAGAATGAATGATGCGCACAGTCTATCACACACAAAATGGAACTGTAAATATCATATAGTGTTTGCACCGAAGTACCGAAGGAAAATATTTTATGAAGAGAAGAGAGCAGAATTAGGAGAGATATTGAGGGAGTTATGCAAGTGGAAAGGAGTAACATAATAGAGGCAGAGGTATGTCCTGACCACATACATATGTTACTTGAGATACCGCTGAAAATGAGTGTATCGAGTTTTATGGGATTTTTAAAAGGTAAGAGCAGTCTGATGATATATGAGAAGTGGGGTAATCTGAAGTACAAGTACAGGAATAGGGAGTTTTGGTGCAGAGGCTACTATGTTGATACAGCAGGGAAAGACGCAAAAAAGATACAGGAATATATAAAGAAGCAATTGAAAGAAGATCAGTTAGGAGAGCAATTAACAATGGAAGAAGCATCTCTGTTCAGTGAGTAGATCATCGCAAGTATCAGACCGTACCAACGCCGTTTAGGCGTGGCTAGTAGTCAAGCCTTATAGGCGTTAAAGAAATACCCCCGCTAAGCCCGTGGTTTTCTGCAGACTGGAATGCAATGCCAGCCTTGGTGGTTAGCCTTTCAGAAATAGCGTATAATGGTTTTTATTCGGCAAGGAGGAAGAACTGCATCAGGAATGGCGAAGAAGGCCTTTGTATCCTGGAGTGGGGGGAAGGACAGCTGTTTGGCGTTTTACCGGTCAATACATAACGGGCTGGATATTCGGTTTTTATTGAATATGGCGACCGAAGACGGTCTGCGCTCACGTTCCCATGGCCTTTCAGAGGATGTTCTGAAAATGCAGGCCGAAGCTATCGGGTTACCTCTGATACAGGGGAAAACAGCATGGGATAGCTATGAAGAGGAGTTTTGTAAAATTCTTCTATCTATTAAAAGCCAGGGGATAACGGAGGGTGTTTTTGGCGATATAGATGTGAAGGGTCACAGGGAATGGGTTGAAAGAGTCTGTATTGAATGTGGGATTACGCCGCATCTGCCTCTCTGGTTCGAAGATCAGTCGAAATTATTGAAGGAATTCATCGATAGCGGCTTTAAAGCGCTGATTGTCGCTGCCGATGCTGCTGTAATGGGTGAGGAGTGGCTGGGCAGGGAAGTCGATATGCAATTATTATCTGATTTACAACAAAATAATAGAATTACGCCTTGCGGCGAAGCAGGAGAGTATCACACACTGGTTACCGGCGGGCCATTATTTAAGAGAAGCCTGGTGGTTGTTAAGTCTGAAAAGATATTCAGGGATAAGCACTGGTTTTTGGATATACAGCTATGCAATTATAAGGATGAAAGGGGCTGAATTGGGCTGCATTTTTATAATCGGGGGCGCAAGGGCTGGGAAGAGTAGCTATGCGCAGAAACTGGCTGCCGATATCGGGGGCAGAGTGCTGTTCGTGGCAACCGCCGAGGCAAAAGATGAGGATATGCGCCTGCGTATCGAAAGCCATCGCAAAAAACGCCCTGCCAATTGGGAGACACTGGAATGCCCTGTAAAGGTGGGGGCGGCAATAGTCGATAATATTGGGGATGCTTCGGTGGTTATTATCGATTGTATCACGATGCTGGTATCCAATATTTTGTGTCGGGCAGTTGATGGGAAGACGGCGGAGTCCGAGGCATTGGAAGAGATCGATTCCCTTATCGGAATTATGGAAGCGAAGAATGCCACCTATATAGTGGTATCGAATGAGGTGGGGCTGGGGATAGTCCCCGATAATGAACTGGCACGGAATTATCGGGATTGCCTCGGCAGGGTAAATCAGTTGATTGCGCAGTATGCCGATGAGGTTTACCTGATGGCAGTCGGCATTCCGTTGAAGATAAAGTAATAATTTAAAGGTTTCTCAGAAGTTCTTCATGGCTATCCATGTTGCAGAGTGGGTAGCTTGCTCACTATGTAAAAAGCCATTCAATACCTGGGCATACTCCCTTTATCCTTTAATTGAAGGTGTGCCTATGCCAAAAAACAGGTTAACCCGGCTTTGCGCCGGGCTAACAGGGAGGAGAAATCTATGAAAAGGAGTTGTTTTTAATGTGATTACTTAACACTTGTTTCAATGGCTTTGGGTTTGCTTTCGACTTTAACCTTAATCTGCTTCCTCTTCTTTTCCTCGGCTTTAGGCAGTGTAATGGTTAAGATTCCGTTAGAGTAAGAAGATTCGACTTTATCGGCATTAACGGTATCGGGCAGGGTCAAAGCTCGGAAGAAGGAACCAACCGGTCTCTCTTTTATCAGATAAGTCACACCTTCCTCTGCTTCGGGTTTTCTTTCAGCCCTGATGGTCAGTACATTGTCCTCAATGGCCACATCAATATCCTCGGGTTTAATCCCAGGGACCGATGCGCTGACAATAATAGCATCGTTCTTCTCCATAACGTCCATCAGGATATTCCAGTCCTCCGAACCTCCATAATAAACCGGTACGCCTCCCAATCCACGCCATAGCCTATCCATCGTATCTTCTACCTGCCGTAGCTCTCTGTAAGGATTCCATCTCTGAATTGCCATATATATCACCCCCTTTTTAAATTATATTATTTTTTGTTAGCAATCTCTTTCATTGATTGCTAACCATATTATATAATGCTAATGGCTATTTGTCAATACCCTTAACAAAAAATTATTAAGATTTTCGAAAATTTTTTAGCCATACAGTTGATGCAGTCTTTCATCAGGCGACATTATGAATACAAATAGTTTATGCTGTATATACGCGGTGTGCGGTACATGTATATATCCCCCAGGGATAGTTGATAATGTGTGCCCTCGTCTAAGTTTATGGATATGAAGTCCAAAATTACAACTCACATCAGTATCTATGACGTTATTGCAGATGCAGGGTTTATCGCTGCTTCTATTCTGTCGCTTTCTGTATCCCCTTCAAGGCGGGGGCATTCGCTATGGGCGTATTACTTTGGGGTGGAAAATTTTGCACAGGGGCATTTTGTGATAGGTGACGGACTACACTCGGAACAGAAAGCGGAAACAGAAGCGCAGGGCGGCAGATTAACCCGGTATGTGAACATAGGCGATGGTCAGTGGGCGGCAGAGAGTACTTGTTTATGTTCTCGGTGTGCTGATAGTTATTTATGCGCTGGAGTTTGGTCAATTTCTCAGGCTGTGAATAGGGGCGGGTATACGGCCGCCTCTGGATATAAATGCCTTGCTGGAAAACCTGTTAACCGGCATAACGGGACCGCTGCCTAAAAGCCCGCCGAATTCTACTATTTCACCG
>CAZJVO010000065.1:0-8421 GCA_964549815.1 uncultured Dehalococcoidales bacterium
CCGAGCTGTTCGGAGGTGCTGGCTTTGACGCTAACGACACCGATATCCACTTTCATTACATTCGCCAGTTTTTTCCTTATATTATCCGTATGCTCCATTAGCTTGGGCTGTTCGGCGACAATCACCACATCCACATTTCCAACCTTCCAGCCCTTTTCCTTAAGCATGTTTACTACCCGGTCGAGTAAAATCAAACTGGAAATCCCTTTGAACTTCGGGTCTCCCGGGGGGAAGTGTTTGCCGATATCGCCCATAGCAGCTGCTCCGAGCAGGGCGTCCATTATTGCATGAGTTAACACATCGGCGTCGCTCCAGCCGATAAGCCCCTGTCTCGAGGGGATTTCGACACCACCCAGTACCAGCTTTAAATCCGGTGCCAATCGATGGACATCATAGCCAATTCCAACGCGCATTTTATTGTTCCCTCCTTTTACCAGAATTTCTGCCAGTGACAGGTCGATGGGAGTGGTAATTTTTATGTTATTGTAAGAGCCTGGATACAGTTTGATACGGCATCCCAGTTTCTCGACTAACGCCGCATCGTCGGTTGCCGTTTTGTCGGTGTTCCGGTGTGCCTCTTCTATTATATCAAATCTGAAAACCTGAGGTGTCTGTACCGCCCATAGCCTCTCGCGCGGGGGCGTATCGATAATAAATCCATCATCGGAAGATAATTTGATGGTATCGGTTACCGGCACGGCGGCTGCCGCTGCACCGGTTTCTTCTGCTGCCTTCAGTCCTTTTTCGATGAGCTCTGGCGTAATCAGGGGGCGTGCCCCATCGTGAATGACCACCCACCGGCAGTCTTTCAACAATTTTAGTCCCTTAGCCACCGATTGCTGGCGCTCCTTGCCCCCGACGCAGATATCAGCGACTTTTTTCCAATTGTATTCGGCTGCCAGTCTTTTCCCCTGTTCGATATTGTGCTCTCCCAAAACGATAACGATGCAGTCTATCGCCACACAATTTTCAAATGCTTCAACCGTCCATGCCAGCAGCGGTTTACCGGCCAGAGGGACAAAAATCTTATCTACTCCATCCATGCGCTCGCCCCTGCCGGCGGCTACGATTACAGCTCCTGTTTTGTTAGTCGTCATCATCTTGTTTTTTCCTGATAAGCCCGGCTTTAATCGCTTCTCTCAGTGTCCCAACCGGCACGAGTTGTATATCCTTAGTGTGAATATGCCGTGCACTGACGGCTGGAATTATGCAGCGTTTGAAACCCAGGCGTGCTGCCTCAGCTACTCGCCTTTCAGGCTGAGAAATCCCCCTCAGTTCGCCGCTGAGTCCGATTTCACCGACAGCTACCATCTCGGGGTCGACGCCTTCGTCTTTGTAGCTGGATGCGATGGCAAGGGCAATTGCCAGGTCCGCTGCCGGCTCGTTGATCTGTATGCCCCCGGTGGCGTTGACGATAATATCCTGGTTCCCCAATTTCAGGTAGGCGCGGCGGCTCAAAACTGCGGTAATCATCAGGAGCCTGCCGAAATCGATGCCGTTGGCAGTGCGCCTGGGCAGCCCAAATGCGGTGGTATTCGTCAGAGCCTGTATCTCCACCAGCAGCGGGCGGCTTCCTTCAAGTGTGGGGGCAACCGCCGAACCAACAGCCTCTTCCAGCCTCTGGGATAAAAACACCTGCGATGGGTTCAGGACTTCCACCATTCCCTTATCCTGCATCTCGAATATACCCACCTCGTTGGTAGAGCCGAAGCGGTTTTTGACGGAGCGCAAGAGTCTATATGAGCTGAATTGTTCTCCTTCGAGGTAGAGCACGCAGTCCACGATATGTTCCAGCACCTTGGGTCCGGCAATCGCTCCTTCCTTGGTGACGTGTCCTGTAATGATTACCGGGACATGATTGGCTTTTGCCCAGTGCATCAAACGCATGGTGCATTCTCTTACCTGCACTATACTGCCAGTGGTTGTTTCCAGCTCGGGCAGGCATACCGTTTGTATCGAATCGATTACCACCAGGGAGGGGTTCATGGCATCTATATGGCTGATGATGGCTTCGAGGTCGGTTTCGGATAGTACGTAGAGGTGCTCGCTATCTATTCCCAGGCGCGACGCCCGCAGCTTCATCTGCCTGGGAGTTTCTTCTCCCGAAACATATACCACTTCGCTGTTATCCTTTGCCATACAGGCGCATGCCTGTAATAGCAGTGTCGATTTGCCGATGCCCGGCTCTCCCCCGATTAACACCAGCGAGCCGGATACCAGCCCGCCTCCCAGCACACGGTTGAACTCCGAAAGCGCCAGCGGCGTGCGCTCTTCGGGTGGGGTGGCAACCTGCGACAGCCTCTGCGGCTGGTTCTCTCTGGATATCAGCCTTTGAGTGGTGGTATGGGAAACCACTGTTTCCACGAGAGTGTTCCACTCCTGGCAGCCGGGGCAACGCCCCAGCCATTTATGGCTTTCCTTGCCGCACTGCTGGCAGACGTAAACCGTATGGGTTTTATTAGCAGCCATAGTTGCCTTCCTTTAATCCACGTTCTTGTCATCCGAGACCACAATGGGTGGACGAAGGATCTGAGCAGGAGAGGGATAAAGTGAAGTAATTACCCCTGCCCCTGATACTTCGTCCCGATATGTCGGGATTTGACATGACAGTTAGTTAATATCGTTGCGAGTCCCTATAAATCGGGACGAAGCAATCCCTACAATACAACTTAAATACCCCGCCCCGGATGCTTCATTCGTCCTTCACGAATTCAGTATGACAACCTACGTATGTATTATATAGCCACCATTATACAGGATGATTTCATTTAATAACAGGCTGAAAGGCAGCCATTTATCGGATTTTTATTGACTGCAGATGCTATCGTTTTTAATCGAGTCCACAGGCAATCGATTTTATCCTTAATCCCAGGGGGACAAGCTATGCAGCGTATTTTACGTTTTTTGTCTGGTTGTGATAATGTAATAACACGCATAAAAATCGATTTGTTTGCTGAAGGGGGAGATAAATGATAAATCTTGGAATCGTCGGATACGGAAATCTGGGGCGCGGGGTTAAGGCTGCAATAGCCAGAAATCCGGATATGAAGCTGGCTGCGATTTTCTCAAAGAGGCCGGAGCAGGTATTGAAATCAGTGTCGGGTGTTCCTGTGTTCGATAGCCGTGAGCCGCATCTTCCGCCTGGAGTGAAAATAGATATTATCATTCTTTGCGGCGGTTCCAGGGAAGACACTCCCGTTCAGGGGCCTTTGTTTGCGCATAATTTCTCTACGGTAGACAGCTTCGATACACATGCCGATATCGCCACTTACTTTAAAAAAATGGATACTGTCGCCCGTGCCAGTGGTAATGTTGCCCTTATTTCTGCGGGTTGGGACCCCGGCATCTTTTCAATCGAGAGGGTGCTCGGGGATGCCTTCCTGCCCCAGAGCTACACATATACTTTCTGGGGGAAGGGCGTCAGCCAGGGGCATTCCGATGCCGCCCGTAAAGTAAAAGGGGTTATCGATGCCCGTCAGTATACTATCCCCATCGAGGGTGCGCTTGAGAAAATCAGGAGCGGCAGCAATCCCGAGTTATCGAAAAGAGAGATGCACAAACGGCTGGTCTATGTGGTTGCCGAGAGTGAGGCAGACCACGAGAGAATCAGAAAAGAAATAATGGAAATGCCGAACTACTATGCCGATTACGATACCGAGGTGGTGTTTATATCTGCCGAGGAGATGAAGAAGAACCATTCGACCTATCCCCATGGAGGGTTTGTGCTTACCTCTGGCGTTACGGGGGCAAATAACCGTCAGATACTCGAATATCGGTGCCAGCTAGATAGCAACCCTGAGTTTACGGGGAGTGTTCTGGCAGCCGGTGCAAGGGCGGCTTTCCGGCTTAAGCAGAGCGGGCATATCGGCGCTTTTACCATGCTGGATATCCCCCCCGCGCTATTCAGTCCCTATTCCGCCGACGAACTGAGACGCAAATTTGTCTAAGATTCAGTCTATCGCAAGTATATAACCAGAGGAGGGATAGGGGTTATTTCCCTGCCTTATTCCGTAGCATTGCCCATATCCTGATATCGAATGTGGGAAGAACATATTCATATAAGACATTGAACCCGAAGTGTCGGTACATCTCAACGTTTCTTCTGGTTTCTGTTTCAAGATAGCAAGGAAACCCGTCGGAATCTATCTTTTCAAACATTCCGCGCAGCAATTTCCCTGCATATCCCTGTTTTTGATACTGTGGGTCAACTCCCAGCAGGGCCAGATACCAGTGCGGGAAAGGGGCAAGTTTTTTATGTTTGTCCTCCATGTATCGGTTCAGCGGCATCATTTTTAATTCTGCCTTCAAGCCCATTCTGATAATCGGGGAAAGACTCCCTGATAGCAGCAACCCGCACAGAGACATTACCCATTTACCTGGGGGCATCCAGACGGCAATCCCCTCCAGTTTTTCGGATGTTGTATAAACTTCGCCGTAGCGCAGCCCATATCGTATCGAAATTTCATTCATATATGGCAACCGAATTTCTCTTTCTTTTTTATCAGGGAAGGCATACAGACTGAAAGGGTCCTCGTAGAATGCCCGGGCCAGCATTTTGGAAGCTTCTCTGACAGTGGTTTTATTGAGTCTGGTAATTCCACAATCATTGTTCATAAAACTCCACCTTCCAATCGACAAGCTGGTTTAATATCATCATCCCGTCGTGGGGCATGCCGGCGAATACAGCATCGCATTGCCCCAGCGGTAAAACGTTTGAAACCCCGCGGGCCAGAATCCTCTCTTTAAGCTCCTGCCTGCGTTCTTCGGGGAATACCCCGACGGTCGATACCCCCTGATGAATATACTTCAGGGCATCATCCAATTTCGATGCGGGTCTTATAACCACCAGCCGTGAAGCAGGGTGGTCGAGGATGTCGAATTCATCGGAAATTACAACGACACCCGATGAAAAGTCATCGTCTTTGTAGTTTAAATACCACTTTGCATTGGCGTATCTGCCGTGTTTAAGGCGTTTTATTTGCCCCTGTGCCTGAGGCGACACAAAATTGGGGATTTCGGCGTCCCACCGGCAAAGAGCCTGCTGTAAGCACTTTGCATATTCTTCCGTCTGCTCTGCCGTCCCTTCCACATAATGCACAAGCGAAGAAATACAGGCTTTCTGGTTGTATGCCAGAACATCTGTCAGCGCTCTGTCTATCGTCTCTTCCAGCTTCCCCGAAAAGGCTTCGTTGCCGATGAGGCTGATGCCGTATCTGGGGTTCAGGAATATCGTCTTTGTAAACGGGGTTTTACTCTGTACTGCCGCTACCGTAGTCGGTCCGCCCCAGACCACAATGCGGTCGAAGGCGCCGGGAGCAAATAATATGTTTTCGATGCTTTCATCCCCACCATGCCAGTAAACAAGAGAGAGGTTTTGCGTAATCGGATGGTTGGGCACTGCCTCATAAGCTGCCATCGCCAGCAATGCTCCGGGTAGAATCGCGCCGTATGGCAGTTTGATAACAGCCGCCGATTTGGTTAGCACCGCCCGCAAAGTGGAAATTATGGGGACTTCAGGGGTGTTTCCGGCAGTGATATGAAGCTGCCGCGTCGGCATGGCGCGTATGTACCCCGTGTCCCCATCAGCCTTTACCCAGCCGGTTAAGAAGTCGCTGCCTGGTTTTCCGTAGTATGATAGCTCACTGTCTATCATCCGGCGTGCATTTTTTATATCGAGCATTGTCGGAATCGAGGCAAACCACTTATCGAGCAAGGCATCCGGATATTCAGAGGTCAGCCTGTAGTTCTTTACTATATCGAATATCAGTTTCCTGTTTTGAATAAGATATCTTAGAACGGTATCGATATATTGCAGGATGTCTTCCACTGAAAGGGAGTAGAGGGTATTTACCAGCCTGTCGAAGTCCCTTTCTACCAGGTCTTCCGCTGTAATCGTCGGCATTAATTGATAAATATATTCACCCGTATATTTCATCGTCTTGCGGTCGATTACAGGTTCGCGTATAACCTGTGCTTCGGGTAATTTTACATAAGATGTATTACCGTCCGCAGAGTTAAAAGCCTTCTTGATTTCACCAGCGTCCAGGTGGGTTGGAGTAATAAGCTTACCTTTAATGAGGAAGGGAATGCTGATAACCCCATCTTTATCAACCATCAGGTTTCTGCTGTCTATAGCTTGCCTCCTCTCCCGCTCAGGCGGAGAACGACCCCATGATTCCCCCACACCCCTTCACCTCGCTGCCGGGCAGACGCCCT
Source organism: uncultured Dehalococcoidales bacterium (assembly GCA_964549815.1). Lineage (GTDB taxonomy): Bacteria > Chloroflexota > Dehalococcoidia > Dehalococcoidales > UBA5627 > UBA5627. The sequence goes on from CAZJVO010000065.1 coordinate 6,217, forward strand.
ATCTCCAGTATAGCCGGTCCGTGCAGCCCGCATTCGCAATCCGAGTTTACCATGTGGATATAATCGTTGCTGATTATAAATCCGGGATGGGAGCCTGCCAGCGAATCCATAAATCCAAATGATCCCTTCAAATCATCCCCTTCGAGCGGATTCAAGGCGTCATCGAAGATAACCGGCTCGATAATGGGGGGAATGTGAAACCTCCCGTATTTACAGCACAGGGTGAGTGCACTGGTTTCCGTCATCGAATACCCTTCCAGAATCATATCCGGCTGAATATGCAGGGTCTTTGAAAGCATAGCAATCAAAGCATCATGCCCGATGGCTTCCCCGGTGAAGGACTTCCAGCCTCCGCCGATAACAGCCAGGCTTCCCTCTTTCAGCATAATTTCACGGTTGGCAGCCGCCAATATCTCGCATAGTTCCTTGAACTGGTAGGGTGCACCGAAGATAAGCATATTTTGCCCTTTGGCGCTGGATTTCTCGATGTTATCTATCAACTTTGAATAGTTTTCCTGGCGTTGCCCGATTATCTTATCCTGAAGAACTTTTATAATAAGTCTTTCCTCATCCGTGCGGGCGCCGCGCCGCAAGCTGCGCAGGGCAGTGCCACTGATATCCATATCGTAAAGGAAGCAGCAGTTGTTGAACAGGGGCGCCAGCTCTTGAATCAGGGCCTGGTTGCCCATCCGCCCGCTCTTAAAACCAAGAAAAGCAGCGTCATAATCCAGCAGCACTTTTTTAGCCGTTATTTTTACCAGTCTGTCAATCGGTAGAAGTCGAAAGGCTGATTGCACAAAATGGCGGGAGAGATTACCTCCCTGCAGGCGGTGCGCCAGTAAGGGAGCCAGGTATGTCATATTGGCCATTCGGGATAATTCCCACTCCTCTTTATCTCTCGGAACGAATGAGAATGCCCCGGAGGTGCCGGAGCTATAGGTAACATAGATGCCCGCTCTGTCGAGCGCCTCTATCCATTCATCGATGGTTTTTACCCCGGTCATATCGACATTTACTGCCTTATGAAAGATGCCAGACAACCACTGATTCATTTTGTTATAGTCAGCGTTATCCAGCCAGTTCTGGTCATAGCTTTTGAAGATATCGGCATGGAGCATCAATCTCGCCTTAATTGTCTGAACGTCGCTGTCCCTGCCGCAGCCTTCTTCTGCGGCAATCCTGCGGTAGACAGATATGCTATCCATATAGTGGCGATGGTTGAAAAGAATAGCTTTGTGCCTCAGGTTTCTGGCCTCCGAAGGGTCGAAACCTCTGCCCAAAGCCCACGAACGCAGGGCTTTTATCAGCTTTTCCTGAATCTCTTTTAATTGCTCTTGCATCGGAATCCCATAAGACGTATTTCGATGTCTATGATACACGCATAACGGCTCATTAGCAATTCTGTTTAAAGTAAGAAAATTAGGGAACCTCTGAACAAGTTATCGATACCTGATATTTAAAAGAGTAATGCCCCTTTAAATACTATCGAGCAGATTTTTGATGGCTTTTCTCAGTTTTTTTACCTTGCTTTTTATTGCTATTATGGCTTGATTTAAGTCATTTTCATCATTTGGGCACACTACGCCTTCATCATTATCAATTCTCGACGTATCAGATATAGATTCGCCAGCATAAACAGGCTATACACTTGGACTGTATTCTTGTATAAGCCCTTGTATCTTACCTTGCGATAATTCCACTGATGCTTTACTACTTGAAAAACATGCTCTACTTTTGCCCGTACTTTACCCTGTCGATGATTATACTCCCGGTCTTCTGCGCTAAGCTTCCTCCCACTAACCGCCTTCCTCTTCACACACCACTCGATACCTCTGGATTCGCAATCCCTCTGCCTGTCTTCCCCCACATATGCCTTATCTCCATACACAGCTTTCTCTTCACCATGTAATAGTTTATCCATCACCTTCGAATCATGGACGGCAGCATTGGTTAATATCCGCAGCATCACCTCTAGGAGCATCGGTTTACGACCATTGCCAGCTTTCGAATAATAGGGACTGATGATCTTTAATATGGTTTCCCAGGGGATAACCTGGTCCATCTCTTCAAGGAATTGCTCACGTCGAGTCTTCTTTTTCTTGCTTTCATAGCTCAGGCTGGCAAAGGATAATGCTTTCATGTTCTTCTCCATATGATATTTAATATCTCTATTATCTAATATCTGGAGACTTTTTGAGAGTTTCC